>JAGQSP010000174.1 GCA_020439485.1 Acidimicrobiales bacterium
GGCCTGCCGCCCAGCATCGAGGTCCTCGACGAGATCAGCAGCCAGGTCGCCTTCGACGAACGCTGGAGGAGCTTCCTCGACGAGTTGCTAGACGACGACGAACAGGCCGAGCTGTTGTTGTTGGCAGACACGCTCGGCATCCGGCTCGACGTACACCTGCGAGACGTCGCAATCGCCTTTCGCGACAACTGGGACCTGGTCGCGGAGGCCGACCAATCGACGGGTCACCTCAGCAGGCCTCGCATACAACCCATCCTCGATCGAATCGCCCAGATCGACGACCTCACCGACCAGTGCAAGAGCGCAGACGACAAGCTGTTGACCTGGATCCCAAACCTGGTTCGGTGGGGACAGGTGTTGGAATCGACCGACGACGTGCTCGATCTGGTCGAGGTGTTGCGGTCGCCGCCCGGCGGCCGGCTCAACGGCACCGCCAAGAATTGGCGGTGCGACGTCGACGACGTAAGGGCCCTGATTCGGTCCGCCCAACAGATGGCCGCAGACGAGGTGGCTCGCCTCACCGACAGCACCATCCGTCGGCTGGCATCGGTGGTGGCGGGGTTCACCCTCGAGCACGTCGAAGACCGGCGCACCAATGGCAGGCTCGAGTTCCACGACCTGCTGGTGCTCGCCCGCCAGATGCTTCGCAACCCCCAGACCGGGTGGCAGACGCGCCAGGCGCTTCGCGGCCGCTACCGCCGCTTGCTACTCGACGAATTCCAAGACACCGATCCAATCCAGATCGACCTGGCGGTGCTGATCGCCAGCGCAGACCCTGATGCCGGCACAAAGCCCTGGAATCAGATACCAACCGAGGCCGGCCGCCTGTTCTTCGTGGGCGACCCCAAGCAGTCGATCTACAGGTTCCGCAGGGCCGACGTGTCGCTGTTCCTGGAGGCCAGGAACACGTTCTCGGACAACCCGGTAAGCCTCGACACGAACTTCCGCACGGTCTCGCCCGTCATCGAGTGGGTCAACACCGTGTTCTCCGAGCTGATACGCGGCGAGGCCGACCGGCAGCCCGATTACCAATCACTCCTCGCGTGGCGCCCGCCCCTGTCCGAAAAGACCAACCACGTGACCGTGCTGGGGGCGACCGAACACGGCGAACTGTCTGCCGACGAACTTCGCCGCGCCGAAGCCCAAGACGTCGCTGCAGCAATACGGCAGGCGCTGGACCAGGGTTGGCAGGTCCACGACGAGGACTCCGGCATTTGGCGGCCGTGTCGACCCAACGACATCACCGTCCTGCTGCCGGCCCGGACCTCGTTGCCTGCTCTCGAGCGTGCGCTCGAGAGCGCCCAGATCGACTATCGAGCCGAGAGCTCTTCGCTGGTCTGGAGCACGGCCGAGATTCGCGAGTTGATGGCCGTTCTGCGAGCGGTCGATGACCCCACCGACGAACTGTCGCTGGCCACCGCGCTGCGCTCGGCGGCCTATGGATGCGGCGACGACGACCTCTTTCGTTGGCGGCGTGTTCATGGCGGTACGTGGAACCATCAAGCCGAGCCCCCACCCGGAATCGCCGCAGACGACCCGGTCGCCCAAGCGATGCTGCACCTGGGCGAGCTGCACCGGGCACGCATGTGGACCACGCCCAGCGCGCTGATCGAGCGCATCATCCGAGAGCGTCGACTCCTCGAGCTCGGGGTTGCCCGCAGCCGACCTCGCGACGTATGGCGCCGCCTGAGATTCGTCCAGGACCAAGCGCGCGCTTACGTCGACAGCGAGGGTGGTGGTCTGAGGCAGTTCATCTCATGGGCCACGCTGCAAAGCGCAGAGGGATCCCGCGTAGCCGAGACACTTCTGCCCGAGACCGACGCCGACGCGGTCCGAATCATGACCATCCACGCCTCGAAGGGCCTCGAGTTTCCCATCACCGTTCTCTC
>JAGQSP010000175.1:0-3329 GCA_020439485.1 Acidimicrobiales bacterium
CTCTAGTTCGTCGGCGCCGCTAAGCACCACCCGCACCTCTGTCACGCCACAAACCCTAAACAGGGGGTGGGACAACCAACCCAAGCCCACTCAGCAGCGGCGCAGAAACCTCAGTTGTCGCAAAGATGCGGGCACTAGGCGATGGGTCCCATCACCGCACCCAGCGCATCAGCAGCTGCTAGCTGCCCCTGGTGCACACAGTCGGGAACGCCGACACCTCGGTACGCGCTGCCGGTGACGAACACACCCTTGGGAAGGGCGGCCTCGATGGCGTCGATGCGGTCGAGATGGCCCACGTCGTACTGGGGGTTCGACCGGTCCCATCGGAAGATGCGGTGAAACACCGGTGTTGCTGTGACGTCCATGATGTCGGCCAGTTCGGCCCGAACCGTGGCGACCACCTCGTCGTCGGCCTTTTGCATCATCTCGGGCGTGCGCGACCCACCGAAGAAAACCCGTATCAGAACGTGGTCGTCGGGGGCTCGCTTGTCGAACTTGGTCGAGGTCCACGTGATGGCGTTTATTCGCCGCTTTTCGCTGCTGGGGATGACTATGCCGAACCCATCGAGGGGATGGCCGACCTCGGAACGTCGAAAAGCCAACGAGATGGTGCCGGTGCTGACGTAGCGAATGTCGGCCAGCATGGTGGCGGCCTCGGGCGCAACCGCAGCCAGCAGCGGCGCAGACGTGTGGGCGGGCGTCGCCAGCACCACGGCGTCTGCATCGAGCGTCGAACCGTCGGTGAGCGACAGCCGATAGGCCGAAGCGCCCTCGGCCGATGCACGCTCGATCGACTCGACACCCACACCCAGGCGCAGATCGCCGCTGAGCCGCGAAACGACGGCGTCGACCAGGGTGCTCATACCCTTGTCGAAAGACGTGAACATCGACATCGGCTTGCCGGTGGATGCGGGCGCGGGCGCGCTGGAGCGGGCTTTCTGCCCGGCCAACATTCCCTTGATGAGGCTGCCGTGTTCTTTCTCGAGCTGGCGGAACCGGGGGAAGGTGGCCATGATGCTCTGCATCTGGGCGTCCGCGTTGTGGATGCCCGACAGAAGCGGCTCTGCCATGCGATCGAGAGCCTCCGACCCGAGACGCCGCTTGATGAACTCGGCCAGCGTCTCGTCGCCATCGTCGGTGCGCGGCTTGATGAAATAGTCCATGCCCATGCGGATCTTGCCCCAAGGCGAGATCATGCGCGACTTGACGAACGGCATGACCTTGGTGGGCACGATCAACAGCACGCCGTCGGGCAGGGGAGTGGGCCGACCCTTGCGCAGCACCAACGTCTTTCGACGGTCGTCGTTGGTGGGCAACAACTCGTCGTCGAGCCCCAGTTCGCGAGCCAGCTGAAGCGCCCACGGCTTCTGGTTGATGAACGAGTCGGGGCCGCCTTCGATGACAAAGCCGTCCTCGGAGACCGACAGGATCTTGCCGCCCCACCGGTCGTCGGCGTCGAGCAAGGTGTAGGTGACGTCGGCGCCGGCCTCGGCGGCGCCCTTCTGCAGGTGGTACGCCGCGCTGAGGCCGCTGATGCCACCACCCACTACAACGACATGTTTGGTCTGCCCGGGCGACGAGCTCAAGCCGATCCGGCCTTGCCCTCGAGAGTGCTGATGAGGTCGTCGAAGGAATCGATGAACGCCTTGACCCCCTCGGCCTCGAGCACCTCCGACACGTCGGCGAGATCGACGCCCGCAGTGCTGATCTGCGACAGGGTCGCCAGCGCCTCGGGGATACCGACATCGATTGAACGGCTGGCCTGCCCGTGATCGAGGAACGCGTCGATGGTGGCGTCGGGCATGGTGTTGACGGTGTCGGGCCCGATGAGGGTGTCGACGTACAGGGTGTCTGGGTAGTCGGGGTTCTTGGTCGAAGTCGACGCCCACAGCGGTCGCTGCACACGGGCCCCACGGTCGGCCAGCGCCTGCCAACGCGGCCCCGAGAAGGTGTCGAGGAACGCACAGTAAGCGGCCCTGGCCTGGGCCACAGCGCCCTTGCCGCGCAACGCCAGCGCCTGGTCGGTGCCGATCGCATCGAGCCGCTTGTCGATCTCGGTGTCGACCCGCGAAATGAAGAACGAAGCCACACTGGCGATTCCCGAAAGGTCGCCCTCGGCTGCCTCGAGGCCCGAAATGTAGGCCTCCATCACGTCGCGGTATCGCTCGACCGAGAAGATCAGCGTGACGTTGATGGAACGCTTCTCGGCGATCATCTGGCGGATTGCCGGCAGGCCGGCCTCGGTGCCCGGAATCTTCACCATCAGGTTGGGGCGATCGATCGACTGATGCAGATGGCGGGCCGCTTCGATGGTGCCATCGGTGTCGTTGGCCAGCGAAGGATCGACCTCGACCGACACATAGCCGTCGACCCCGTCGCTGGCATCGTGAACGGGAGCCAACACGTCGAGGGCGCCCTCGATGTCGGACGTGACCATGGCCCAATAGGCCTCGTTCACCGACCGGCCCTCGCCGAGCAGCGACGAGAACTGCTGGTCGTACAGCTCAGACCCCGAGATCGCCTTCTGGAAGATCGAAGGGTTGCTGGTGAGCCCTCGGATTCCACCCTCGACCCAGCGGCTGAGGGTGCCGTCCTGCAGCCAGTCTCGGCGCAGGTTGTCGAGCCACGGGCTCTGTCCCAGTTCGGTAAGCGATTCGAGCGATGCCATTGGACGGCTCCTCAGTCGACAGCGGTGTTGTGTGCTTCGTCGAGCAACCGGCGGGCGGTGTCGACGACGTTGTCGACGGTAATGCCGCATTCGGCCATCGCCTCATCTCCCGGCGCCGACAGGCCGAAGCGGTCGATGGCGACGTGGGCGTGGGCATGTGCGGCCCAACCGAAGCTGGTGCCGGCCTCGACCGACACCGTCGGCACATCGCCTGGCAGCACACTGTTGCGATAGCGGGCGTCCTGGGCGGCGAAGCGCTCCCAGCAAGGCATCGACACGACGCGTGCATCGATTCCGTCGGCGGCCAACCGGGCGGCGGCGTCGACCGCAAGATGAACCTCGCTGCCGGTGGCGACCAATACCACCGCGGGGTCGTCGGGGGCCGAAGACTGCACCACGGTGTAGGCGCCCTTGGCCACCGCCTCGGCCGAGGTGTGCTGAAGCACAGGCACGTTCTGGCGGGTCAGGATCATCGCTGCGGGCCCGTCTCCGTCGACTGCGGCAGCCCACGCGCCGGCCACCTCGGTGCCGTCGGCAGGCCGATAGACGTCGAGGTTGGGGATGGCGCGAAGCGCGGCCACCTGCTCGATGGGCTGATGCGTGGGCCCGTCTTCTCCGACACCCACAGAGTCGTGCGACCAGACGTACATGACCTTGGCGT
>JAGQSP010000175.1:3404-4300 GCA_020439485.1 Acidimicrobiales bacterium
CCGTGCAGCGCCATGCCGTTGGCAATGGCGCCCATAGCGTGCTCGCGCACCCCGTATGCAACCAGGCGGCCGTCGGGATGGTCGGCGGTCATCATCTCGGCGTCGAGGTCGGTGCCGGTGTTGCCGGTGAGGTCTGCACCACCCGACACGAGGCCGGGCACCATGTCGGCGATGGAGTTGATCACCTTGGTATTCGCCTTGCGGGTGGCCACCGACGCACCCGGCTCGAAGGTCGGCAACGAGTCGAGCCAGCCCGTCATACCCCGGCCTGCGAGGCAGGCGTCGAACCGTTCGCGGTTGCCGCCCCAGTCGGCTAGGCGCTTTTCCCATTCGTCACGAACCGACGAGCCCCTGCGGCCCGCGGCGCGGTAGGCGTCGAGCACGTCGTCGGCGACGTGGAACGGCTGGTCGACAGGCAGGCCCATGATCTGCTTGGCCCTGGCGATCTCGTCGGCGTCGGTGATGGCGCCGTGGGCGGCAGAGGTGTCGATCGAATCGGGCAGCGGATAGCCGATGTGGCTGCGCAGCACGACCAGTGAAGGGGCGTCTTCGACCTCGAGCGCCCGGCGGATGGCGGCCTCGAGGGCGTCGAGATCGTTGGCGACCTCACCTATGTCTTCGACGTGCCATCCGTAGGCGCGGAAGCGGGCCACCGCGTCGTCTGTCATGGTGATCTCGGTCGGACCGTCGATGGTGATGTGGTTGTCGTCGTAGATGCACACCAGGCGGCCCAGCTGCTGGTGGCCGGCGAACGACGCGGCCTCGTGGCTGATGCCCTCCATCAGGTCACCGTCGGAAACGATGGCGAAGGTGTTGTGGTCGACCAGGCCGGCACCGAAACGGGCTCGCAGGTGCCGCTCGGCCAGCGCCATGCCCACCGCGTTGGCGATGCCCTG
>JAGQSP010000176.1 GCA_020439485.1 Acidimicrobiales bacterium
CACGGTGGCCGAGGGCGATGCCGTGATCCTCTACAACTTCCGCGGCGACCGGGCGATCGAGATCTCCCGGGCGTACGAGGAGCCCGACTTCGCCGTGTTCGACCGCTCGGGCCCCGACGGCCGGCCGGCGCCGTCGGTGTTCTTCGCCGGGATGCTGCAGTACGACGGCGATGCGTTCGTGCCCAAGCAGTACCTCGTCGAGCCGCCGGCGATCGACCGCACGATCAGCGAGTACCTGTGCGCGGAGGGCGTGACGTCGTTCGCGGTGAGCGAGACGCAGAAGTTCGGCCACGTGACCTACTTCTGGAACGGGAACCGGTCGGGCTACATCGACCCGTCGCTCGAGACGTACGTCGAGATCCCGAGCGACAACGTCCAGTTCGACACGACGCCGGCGATGAAGGTGCGCGAGATCACCGACGAGGTGATCGACCTGCTGCGGTCGGGCCGCTACCGCTTCGGCCGTCTCAACTTCCCGAGCGGCGACATGGTCGGCCACACCGGGAACCTCGACGCCACCGTCGCCGCGATGACGGTGATCGACGAGTCGATGGCACGCCTCATGGCCGTCATCGCCGAGCTCGACGGGATGCTCGTCTACACCGCCGACCACGGCAACGCCGACATCATGTACACCGAGTCTTCCGACGGTGAGATCGTTCCGAAGACCAGCCACACGCTGAGCCCCGTGCCCTTCGCCATCCACGACGGGGCATACCAGGGCGAGTACCACATGGCACCACCGCCCGCTGCCGGGCTGGCCAACGTAGCGGCGACTGTCTTGAACCTGATGGGCTATGAGGCCCCCGACGACTACGAGCCCAGCGTCGTGACCTTCGGCTGACGGCCGACATCAAACCCGCGTAGCTAATTGGGTGCTGCCTTCAAGAACCCATACCAATCGACCGATTGGATCTCACGATCACAGCAACCGCCGTGATCGGACGATGCATCGGGAGACGCTCGACGATGTCGAGAGAGCGCACGAGATCGAGAAAGCCGGCTGCCCTGGCGCTGTCGGCCGCGCTCGTGGCCGCGACGACGACGGCGTGGCTGGCGGTACGCGAGTCGGCCGAGGAGCGTCGTGTGGCGGTAGCCGCGCTGGATGTGCAGCTGGCGACCACCCATCTGACCTCGTCAGACTCGATCGCCGACGACCACCCTCACGACTTGGCCCACCTGAGCAACGAGATTGCCACCGTCGACGCCAAACTCGACGTCGCTCTGCACTCGCTCGACGGCCGTGAACAGGCCTTGGCGCGAGCCGACGCCGAAGAGCTTCTGACAACCGCGCGCCAGGTCGTTGCTGGAGCTTTGCCCGAAACCGAACTGGGGAGCGAGTCTCACAGCCAGCTTCAGAACCTGCTGGCGACGGCATCCGGGCGGGCCCAGGAACACTCGGATCACGCGATGAGTATCGCCGGGGTCGCCGGAGCCACGGCGATGATCTGCTGCATGGCGCTCATCTGGCTCTTCGCTTCGGGGCGCAGGCATGCCACGTTCCGCGACCGCATGGTCGAAGCCCAACAAGACCACCAGCGACAGATACTGGCCCTCTTGGACAACACACCCGACGCAGTCCTGGCCGTTGCCGCAGACGGATCCGTCGTCTACTCGTCGGCGGCAGCCAAGAAGCTCATCGGCGACCGGGAACAGGCCGTGGTCGCCGATCTGTACGCGTTGGTCGATGGTGACCAAGCCCAGGCCTTTGCGCGACACGTCGATCAGGCCATCAACCCCGGCCAACACCAGACATTCTCTATCAACGCGGTCGACGGCACGCTCGCCGACTTTCAGCTGAGGGTGTCGGTGCTGGAAGACCCTACGCGGCCACTGCGGGTGGTCACCCTGCGCGACGTCACATCGGAGCTGCGGTACAAGTCCGAGCTCAGGCGTCAAGCTCGAGTCGACGTCCTGACAGGGCTGCCAAACCGGCGGATGCTCGAGCCGGCCATCTCACGAGCCCAGCGAGTAGCGATCGAGTCAGCCGCCGAAGGCCACGAGGCATGCCCCCACACACTGGCGATGATCGACCTCGATGGCTTCAAGGAGATCAACGACACACTGGGCCACTCGGTGGGTGACAAGGTCCTGACGATCGCGGCTCGGCGCCTGGCCTCCGCTGTCGGTGAATCGGGGTTTGTACTGCGCCTGGGCGGTGACGAGTTCGCAGTTGTGGTCCCCAAGGTCTGCGACATCGGCGCTCTGGAGGCCTTTGCGCAGCGGGTGATTTCGGCAATAGCCGAGCCGATCGCCATCGCCCACCGACACGAAACCGTTCGTACCAGCATCGGATTCGCCACCTCCACCGAGCTGCTCGCCCCCGAAGAACTACTGCGCCGAGCAGACCTGGCTCTTTATGAAGCGAAACGATCTGGCGGTGGCACCTGGCGATTGTTCGACGACACAATGGCCAGGCGAGCCGAGGAAACCACCGCCATGTCGCGGGCACTGCGCGACGCCGACCACGCCAATGAGTTCCGCCTCGTCTACCAGCCCGTCGTCAGGGCCGACACAACCGAGGTCGAGTTCTACGAGGCTTTGCTTCGGTGGAACAGCCCCGACCTGGGCGAGGTCGGGCCCGACAGGTTCATCCCCGTGGCCGAAACCACCGGCGACATCGTGGCCATCGGCTGGTGGGTGATCGAAGAGGCCTGCCGCCAGGTCAGGTCGTGGCGCGACGTCGGTATGGATCCAGACCTCACGGTTTCGGTGAACGTGTCGCCGGTGCAGCTCGAAGAGCCCGACTTCTCGGACAGGGTGCTCGAGCTGGTCTCGGCATGGGGTGTCGAGCCGAGTTCGCTGATCATCGAGGTCACCGAGTCGGGTTTGGTCGGCCAGTCGGGTCCTCCGCTCGACCACCTCCGGCGACTGCGTGAAGCCGGCTGCCGAGTTGCCATCGACGACTTCGGTTCGGGGTACTCGAACCTGGGCCAGATGCTCGGGCTGCCCCTGGACATCATCAAGGTCGACCGCCTCCTGATCGACCAGCTGACCAGCATGCGGGTTCAGATGGGCGGTGACCCGGCCCAACCCTGCACGATCATGGAAGCGGTGGTTCAGATCGCCAGCGCGTTGCAGGCCCCGGTGGTAGCCGAAGGTGTCGAGGATGCCGTTCAGCGCCATTCGCTGTACGAGTCCGGGGTCACCCTGTTGCAGGGCTTCGCGTTCTCGCGCCCGGTGCCTCCCGACGAGATCGTGGCCATGGCCGGTTGCCCCACGGCAGAGTCGTACGTCTGAGGCGCTCAGACCGGGATCTCGAGTTCCTCTCCGGGCCCGACGGTGGCCGGTCCCGACTCGAGGTCAAGCGCCAAAGGCCCGCCGTCGAGCACTCGCACGGTGCCGCCTCTGTGGGTGAGGTGGACCTCGATGTGCGACCCGTGCCGCTGCATCCGAACCTTCATCGACTGCCACTCGGCGGGCAGGCGGGGCTCTATCCGTAGCCCCTTGGCCGAGTCGGCAACACCTGCGAATCCGTGCACCAGATCTATCCACACGCCGCCGGCGTTGGCGACGTGCACGCCTTCTGCCGTGTTGCCCTGGGTGTCGACGAGGTCCAGGAACAGTGCGTGCTGGAAGTAGTCATAGGCCAGGTCTTCGTAGCCGACCTGAGCTGCGACCACCGACTGGATGCACGCCGACAGCGACGAATCGCCGGTGGTGATGGGGTCGTAGTAGTCGAAGTTGCGCCGCTTCTGGTCGACGTTGAAATGCTCGCTGCGCAGATACATCGCCAGCACCACGTCGGCCTGCTTGAGCACCTGGTGGCGGTAGATCACCAGTGGATGGAAGTTCAGCAACAGGGGGTATTTGTCAGCTGGGGTGTTGGCGAAGTCCCACGGCTCTAGGTCCAGGAAGTTGTCGTCTTGCGGGTGGATGCCCAGCGCCTCGTCGTAGGGCAGGTACATGGCGTCGGCAGCCATGTGCCAGCGAACGATCTCTTCCTCGTCCAGGCCGGTATGACGGCACAACGCCTCGTACGCCTCGGGGTGATCGGCCTTCATCATCGACACCGTGTTGGCGGCGAAGCGCATGTTGAAGCGAGCCATCACGTTTGTGTAGAGGTTGTCGTTCACCACCGTCGTGTACTCGTCTGGTCCGGTGACGCGATGGATCTTGAACTGGGGCCTGCCGTTGGTGGCGTAGAAGCCCAGATCCTCGTACAACCTGGCCGTCTCGACCAGTATCTCGGCGCCTTCGTTGATCAGGAAATCGACATCGCCGGTGGCCATGAAGTAGCGCTCGAGGGCTTGAACCACGGCCGCGTTGATGTGGTACTGAGCCGTGCCAGCGGCGTAATACGCCGAGGCTTCCTCGCCGTTGATGGTTCGCCACGGGAACAGGGCGCCCAACTGGCTCAGCTCGGTTGCACGCCTGCGGGCTGCGTCCAGCATTCGCCATCTGAACCTCAGCAGCTTCCGGGCGGCTTCGGGGTTGGTGTATGCCAGGAACGGCACCACGTACACCTCGGTGTCCCAGAAGTAGTGGCCGTCGTAGCCGCCGGCGGTCACCGCCTTGGCCGCTATGCCGTGCTCGTTGGCGCACGCCGACGCCTGCGCCAACTGGAAGAGGTTCCAGCGGATCGCCTGCTGCATCTGTGTATCGCCGTCGATCTCGACGTCGGCGTTCGACCAGAACTCGTCGAGCCACTGCCGTTGGTCGGTGCGCAACTGTTCGAGACCGGTCCGCTGAGCCCGCGCCAACGTTCGGTCGCAGCGGTCGGCCAGCTCTTGAACGGGCACACCTCGCGACGAGTGATACGACACGTACTTGACGATGCGTATCGGAGCTCCGGCGACGGCATCGAAGCTGAACACGGTCTTGGCCAGGTCGGCGTCCACCGATGTCTCGACCGTGTACTCGCAGTCGGTCTCGACATCGTGGTCGTACGCACAGGTCAGCGTCATACCGCTGTTGGCGCACCGGTAGCCCAGTGTCGCGCCCATCTCGCGGCCATAGCGCAGCCGCGGTTCCAGGACCCTGCGCTCGAATCGCCGCGCCTTGCGAGGGTCGACACCTTCGCCGAGCGCAGCCGAGCGCACGTGGTATTCGTCCTCGCCGTCCTGGCGGTTGAGTAGCTGCGAAGACACCACAACCGGCGCATTCGAGTCGATCATTTCCAGCTCGAAGGTCAAGACGGCGATGTGCCGGTGCACCAGACTGACCATGCGCGTCGAGCGCACCTTGATCCGCTTGCCGGCGGGTGTGCGCCATATGAGGTCTCGATATGACCAACCCGAGCGAAAGTCGATGGCGCGCTCGTAGTGGTCGAGGTCGGCGTCGGTCAGCAGCAGGGGCTCATCGTCCACGTAGAGCTTCAGCAGCTTGGCGTCGGGAACGTTGACGATGGTCTGGCCTGTGGTCGCGAACGCATGCGCCATCTCGGCGTGCTGTATCGGCCAGGTCTCGTGGAAGCCGTTCAGGTAGGTGCCGTGCGAGTGGGCCTCGCGACCCTCGCTCGGATTTGCACGCATTCCGAGATAGCCGTTGGCGTTGGCGAACAGGGTCTCGGTGACACCGATGTCGTGGGCGTCTGGCTCGGTTTCGACCAGCCTCCACGGGTCGGGCGGGAACCTGTGCTTGGGCAGTGGCTCTGGCAGCGAGGTGTATCTCATCGGCCGCTATCTCACTCTCCCGCTCGAAGGGTTTCGTCCAGGTCCTCGACCACGGCCGAGGCGCCCGCGTCTGCCAGGGCCTGACCGTTTCCTCCCCTGTCGACCCCTAGCACGAACCCGAAACCACCCGCGGCCCCCGCACCGACCCCGGCCACGGCATCTTCGACCACCACACAGGCATCGGCCTCGACACCCAACTGTCGAGCCGCATGCTGGAACATGTCGGGCGCCGGCTTACCCGCAAGGCTTTCTTCGACTGCTGTGACACCGTCGACGATGACCCCGAAGCGCCCCTCGAGGCCCGCCGCGGCCAGTACCGCCCTGGCGTTCTTCGACGACGACACGATCGCCTGTGCTATCCCGTTGGACTCGAGCAACTCGACGACAGCGATCGTGCCCGGGTAGGGCGCAATGTGGTCGCGTTCGAGAATCTCGTTGAACTTCTCGTTCTTCTTGTTACCCAGAGCGCACACGGTGCTGTCGCCGGGAGGGTCCGATGGGTCGCCCCACGGCAGGCTCAGGCCCCTGGAATCGAGAAAGGCAGCAACCCCGTCGTAGCGCGGCTTTCCGTCGATGTAGGCCAGGTAGTCGGCCTGGCTGTAGTCGTAGTCGGCGAACAGCTCGGCCCACGCGCGTTCGTGGATCTCGGCGGTTGGTGTGACCACCCCGTCGAGATCGAACAGCACGGCTCGGTAGCTGGTCCAGTCGAGGACTCGATCCGTTGGCATCCGGCCAGTGTAAGAGTGAGGCGTCCCGGCGCCGGGCCTTCGCTTCGGTACTTTGGCCCCAGGCGGCCGCGCTCGAACAGCGACCGCGCCCGAAACGCAGGACGAATGCCCCCTTTCAGATCAGCGAACCACTCCCCCAGCTCGGCGACCAGAACGCTCGCCGCAACCCTTGTCGCAGCACTTCTGGCCGGCGTTGCGGCAATCTTCACATCTACATCGGCCTCGGCCACGACCGAGGCACAAGCAGGTGTCCCGCTGGCGGTCGACGTCGAGCTGACTCCGTCGGGCGACGGATATTGGGTGCTCGACAGCGCTGGTCGGGTGTTTCCCGTTGGCGATGCCCCGTACCTTGGCGGGTCGGCGCCGATGGCGCCAGACGAGACAGCGGTGTCGCTTTCGCCGACACCCGATGGCGACGGGTACCGCGTCTTCACCTCGAAGGGCCGGGTCGTCACGTTCGGCACAGCCGCCCACCTGGGCGACATGAGCGGGGTCGAACTCGCCGGGCCAGTGGTCGATGCCGGCACGACGGCTACGGGCGAGGGCTACTACATGCTGGGGTCAGAGGGCGGCATCTTCACCTTCGGCGACGCAGCGTTCTATGGCTCGATCCAGTCGGTGGTGAACGATCTGCTCGGCCCCGGAAACCCGGCCGCCGACTGGCTTACCGAACCCATCGTGGGCATCGGCCCCACCGCCACAGGCCGCGGGTACTGGCTGGTCGCCGCCGATGGTGGCATGTTCGCGTTCGGTGACGCTGTGTTTCACGGGTCCATTCCCGGCGTGCTCGGCCCGGGCACGGGGCTCGATCAGCCCATCGTGGGACTGGTTCCCCACGCCGAGGGATACCTGATGGTGGCTCGCGACGGTGGCATCTTCAGTTTCGGCACCAGCCAGTTCCACGGCTCGATACCAGGCTTGCTGGGAAGCGAGCCAGAACTGCAGTCACAGATAGACGTGGTCAATGTGTCGGTGCTCGACGACCGCTCTGGTTATGTGATGGTCGAAGGCGACGGCAGGTCGTGGGCGTTCGGCGACGCTTCGGCGACCGTAGGGGGACTTGGCCCCATCGACGTTTCGCTGCCGCCCCATCCGGGCGATTTCTTCGACTGCGCCGACTTCGCGACCACCGCCGCTGCCCAGCGATGGTTCGACAAGTATCGGCCGTTCTATGGCGATCCGGCCGGTCTCGACGACGATGGCGACGGCACGGCCTGCGAGGCCGACCTGACCCCCGCCGACGCCGGGTTCACGGTCGCTTTCGTAGGCAACAGTGGAGTCGGTTCCGGCTCGGCCGACGTCATGTCACTCATCGCCGACCGCTCGCCCGACCTGCTGGTTCACCTCGGCGGGTTCGACGGCGTGGGCAGCCCGACACTGTTCACCACCTGGCTCGACACCCATCTCGGGGCGGGCTTTCCCGTCTTGGCCGTGCCGGGCGACGCCGACGCCGCTCGTTGGGACGACTACAGCCAGCTCTTCGAGGGGCGGCTGGCCGACATGCCTCGCGCCGTATGTACCGGCGACTACGGCATCGACGGCGTGTGCACCGTCGGCGGCGTTCGATTCGTCATGTCTGGCGTTGGCACCGTGGGCGACGGTCACGACCAGGCCATAGCCTCGGCCCTCGAAGCGGCTCCGACGATGTGGCGCCTTTGCATCTGGAACAAGAACCAACGCACGCTGCAGGTCGCAGGCAAGGTCGGCGAGGTCGGTTGGGCACCCTATGAGGCATGCCGCGAGGCAGGCGCTCTGGTCGTCAACGCGAACTCGGCCAACTACTCGCGCACCAAGACCCTCAACAACATCGGAGCCAAGTTGGTCGACCCCGAGTGGGCCGACCCCTCGTCGATCCGTCTGGCTCCGGGCTCGACCGCCGTCATCGTGTCAGGCCTTGGTGGCGCTCGCCACAACCCTCAAACGCGGTGCCTGCCCGAGACGCCACCGTATGGTTGCTCGGGAGAGTGGGCGTCGATCTCCTCTTCCAAGAACGGCGCGAACTTCGGGGCGCTGTTCGTCGAGTTTGGTGTTGACGGCGACCCGAGGCTGGCCTCGGGCGAGTTCGTCGACATCGACGGCGACGTCGTCGACTCGTTCACGGTGGTGAACCAGAATGGTCTACAACCCTGAGCCGACGGCCGACCTCACACCAGGGCTACCAGGCCGGCGCCTTCTATCCCGGCCACAGCAGCGGTCTCGTCATTGTCGCTGGTGTCGCCGCTGACACCCACCGCGCCGATCACCGCGCCCGTCTGGTCGGTCACCAACACCCCACCGGGTACAGGTACCACTGTGCCACCAAAGGCTCCGACCAGGCCGCTCATGAAATGTGGTCTGTCGCGAGCCATCGAGTCGAGGGTCCGCGAGCCGACGCCCATGGCGATGGCAGCCCTGGCCTTGCCGTTTGCCACGTCGAAACGACCGAACGATGCCCCGTCCTGACGTTCGAAGGCCAGCGGGTGACCTCCGGCGTCCAGCACCAGAATCGCCAGCGGTTTGAAACCCTCGGCCATCGCCTTGGCAAACCCGGCGCTAATGATGGTGCGTGCGTGTTCGATCGAGAGCTGCGTCATAGCCCACACCTTAGGTAGTCGGCGCCCACGAACTGGCTTCGGGCCTCAGCCACGTCGCTTTCGTTCGCTTCGACGGGCATGCAGTATCGGCTCGGTGTAGCCCGATGGTTGTTCGGTTCCGCTGAATACCAGATCACATGCGGCACGAAACGCGGGCCCGTCGTAGCTTGGCGCCATCGGCTCATATGCCGGGTCATCAGCGTTCTGGCGATCGACCACCACTGCCATGCGCTCGAAGGTCTGGCGGACCCGATCAGCGTCGACGATGCCGTGATGCAGCCAGTTGGCCATGTGCTGGCTCGAGATCCGGCACGTCGCCCGATCTTCCATCAGGCCCACGTCGTGGATGTCTGGCACCTTCGAGCAGCCGACCCCCTGATCCACCCATCGCACCACATACCCGAGGATGCCCTGGGCGTTGTTGTCGAGCTCTGCCTGGATCTCGTCGTCGCTCCACCTCGGATCGGTCTCGACCGGAATCTGCAGGATCTCATCCAGCGTGGCTCGGGGCCCGGCCGCTGCGAGCTGGGCCTGGGTATGGGCCACGTCGACACGGTGATAGTGGATCGCGTGCAGCGTCGCAGCCGTCGGTGACGGAACCCACGCACAGTTCGCTCCGGCCCTCGGATGGCCGATCTTCTGTTCGAGCATGTCGGCCATCAGGTCTGGCGCCGCCCACATTCCCTTTCCGATCTGGGCCCGGCCGGCCAGCCCGCATCTGAGGCCGACGTCGACGTTCCACTCTTCGTAGGCCTGGATCCAACGCTGGGCCTTCATGTCGGCCTTGCGCACCATCGGCCCGGCCTCCATCGACGTGTGCATCTCGTCGCCGGTACGGTCCAGGAACCCGGTGTTGATGA
>JAGQSP010000177.1 GCA_020439485.1 Acidimicrobiales bacterium
TGGTGCTGGCGTCACTGGCCGCATGCGGCGACAGCGACTCGACCGACGACGGTGGGTTGGCCGCGTCAGACCTGAACGGCCGCGAGTTCTGGTCGACGTCGGTCGTGGTCGACGGCGAGCCGGTCGAGCTGGTCGAGGGCACACGAATAGCCGTCAGCTTCGGCGACGGTTCCATCGGAGCCAGCGCGGGTTGCAACTCGATGGGAGGCGGCTACGACCTGGTCGATGGGCACATTGTGGTGTCGGAGATGGCCACTACCGAGATCGGCTGCGACCCCGAACGCCACGAACAGGACGCATCGGTGGCCGAGTTCTTGGGCAACGAGCCATTCGCGGAGCTGGCGGGCGACCAACTGGTGATGACGGCCGGCAACACCGTGATCACCTTCGTCGATCGTGAAACCGCCGAGGTGGACGCGCGGGTTGTTGGCACGCGGTGGGAGGTAACCGGCTTCTTCGACGCCGACGTGGCCAGCTCGTTTGCCACCGACGAGGTGGGCTGGATCGAGTTCACCGACGAGTCGACAATGATCGGTTTCGACGGATGTCGCAGCTTCACGGCGGGGGTCGAGGTCGCCGACGGGTCGACTGGTGGCCCCGTCGAAGGAGACGTCGAGATTCAGTTCGGAGAGATCGACTTCGACAACGGCGACAAGGAGTGCGCCGACGACTCCGACTATGTCAAGGAGTTCCAGAAGGTGTTCGCAGGCGGCAGCGCGGTGGGCACCGTGCAAGGCGATGGCATGCAGCTAGTGAACTCCGACGGGGTCGGCCTGTCGCTGGTGGCAGCATCCGACCCTCGCTGAAGCCTCAGCCGGGTATGCCGCCCAGCTCTGCCACCAGGTCGCAGACCCGTTCTTCGAGCGACTTGCGGGCTACGTCGTCGATGTCGAGCGCGGCGCAGACGAACTCGTGATACATCGCCCAGCCCAGCGCCAGCGACGCCGCCAACGCCACCTTCTCGTCGACCCCTTCGGCGTCGAGATCCGGGTTGTCCCTGCCCAGGGCGGCCTTCCAGGACACGAACACCGGGTGCGAGGGCAGCGGATCGGGCCTATCGCCCATGTCTAGCCCGAACCGGGCCAAGGCCTTGGCAAGCAACCCGTGGTCGAGGTTGGCCAGATCGGGTCTGGGGTAGCCGTCGCAGCGCAACTGGCTGGCAGACCGGCGCCCGATCTGGTCGAGGGCGGCGTCGATCAGGCCCTGCTTCGACCCGAAATAGGTGTGGACCAGGCCGTGGTTCACACCGGCGTTGGCAGCGATCTCTCGCACCGAGACGTTGAGGCCCTTGGCCACGACCATCTCGATGGTCGCGGCCAAGAGGGCCTCTTCTACGGCCTGGCGGCCGGTCGGCTTGGTTTCGAACGTCACCGATTGAGCAGGACGGGGATGTTGCGGGGTCCGCGAACCTGACCGTTGGCCCAGGTGGTCTGTCGTGAGGTGTCGAGGCTGTAGTCGGGGAATGCCCGCAGCCACTCTTGCAGGGCAACCGTCAGCTCGAGGCGGGCCAGGTTCGACCCGACACAGCGGTGGATGCCCAACCCGAAGGCAACGTGCCTGTTGACCTCGCGATCGAGAATGAACTCGTCTGGGCGATCGAAGGCTTGCGGGTCGTGGTTGGCGGCCGGGAAGGTCAGCAACATCTGGTCGCCGGCGTGAACCGGGCAGCCCGAGACCTCGGTGTCGGCGATGACCTTGCGGGCCATGGTGACCGGGGCGTAGTACCGCAGCACTTCCTCGGTTGCGTACTGCCACAGCATGTCGTCGTTGTCGGCGGAGACCAGGCGCTTGACCTCGTCGTTGTGCTGGGCGAAGTGCCACAGCCCAGAACCGATCGCAGACCAGGTGGTGTCGATGCCGGCGATGATGAGCAGGCGAACATAACCGAGCTTCAGATCCCAGGCCACGGGCTCGCCGTCGATCTCGGCGTTGGCGACGAACGTCAACATGTCGTCCCTGGGGTTTTCGAGGCGATCTTGGAAGATCGCGTCGATGTAGTCGGTCATCTCCTTGGTGACGCGGAGTCGCTCGGCGTTGTCGCGCGGGCCCAGCTGGAAGTTGCGGTAGATCCAGTCGCGGAACATGTCGGCATCCTCTTCGGGAATGCCGGTCAGCTGGCAGATGCCGTGCACGGGAATGTGCTGGCTGTATTGCTCTGCGGCATCAGCGGTGTCGGAGCCGTCCAGATCTGCGATGAGCTGGCGGCAGTATGACCGCAGCTCTTCTTCCATGAGGTTGATCTTCTTGGGGCTGAACGATGGCAGCAGCAGACGCCGATGGCCGTGGTGATCGGGCGGGTCTGAGGTGATCGGGGGAGCAGGCGAGCGGGGAGCATCGGGACGCCCGACGTTGACCCAGATCGACGAGAAGTGTTCGGTGTCATGGGCGACCTGTTGCACACCCTCCATGGTCACGGGCATGAACGCACGTCCATAACGTTCGGTTGTGGCGACGGGGCACTGCTCTCGCACCGAATTCCAGATGTCGATCGCGTTGGGGCCCCACTGGTCGTCGAGCCAATCCCAGTCGTTCACCCAGTCGGTGACGGGCGGCATGTCGATGCCGGAATCTCCCCCATAAGCCATGGATTCCCCCAAGGGTGGTAGCGGTTTTGGGACGAGGTTAGTCAATTGACTATGCGTCGGTCAACGATCGGGTCCTCCTGAAGGATGACCCCCGGGTAGCACCTCGGACCGACGCCTGCACGGTGGCGGATGGATACTCTCGTGATGTGATCTGGCACGAGGCGATCTGGCAGCGCGCAAGCGACTGGGTGAGAGATCATCCAACGTACGCAGACCTGCTCGTGGCGCTGACTGTGATGATCGGCCAAGTCGGAGCGACGGCGGCTGTTGGTCCGGTCGGCAGCGAACAAGAAGCCGGCGTGTTCGCCTATTCGCTGGTGATCGTTTCGTCGCTGCTGCTGGTGGGCCGGCGTATCCGGCCACTCGAGGTGGTGTCGGTAAGCACCTTCTTGACCGTGGTCTTCTGGGTTTCCGACTATGCGGGCACCATCGACTTCTCCATGTGGCTGGCCTTCCTGTCGGCCACCGCCTATGGCGGCTACGACAGGCGACACGTCTGGCGCGTGACGGGCACATGCATCGCTGTCGCCAGCATCACGGCCGTCGTTGGCGTGATAGTTCCCTCCGAAGACCTTCCGCCCGCAGCGGTGCCCGCTGTTGTGGTGTTCCAGGGCACTGCGGCCGCAATCGGCGAGGCGGCCTTCCAGCGCCGCCAAAAGATCGAGTTGCTAGAACAGCGCGCCAGCGCGCTGGAGTCTGACCTCGACACCAAGGCCCGGCTTGCTGCCTTGGACGAACGAGCCCGCATTGCCCGTGAGATGCACGACATCATCGCCCACGGCATGTCTGCGGTGGTGGTGCAGGCCGGCGCCGCCCGGCGGGTCATGGACACCAACCCCGATGCAGCCTCCGAGGCGCTTGGCAACATAGAGAAGATCGGACGCGATTCGGTCGACGAGATGCGCCGCATGTTGGGCCTGTTGCGAGACGAGCGGCGCGGCATCGATCTGGAACCTCAGCCCAGCTTCGACGACTATCACGAGCTGATCGCCAGGGCCCGCGACGCCGGCGTCGACGCCAGCTTCGAGATCAGGGGCAACCAGCGTCCACTGCCTCCGGGGCTCGAGCTGACGGGCTTTCGGATCGTGCAAGAGGCACTGACCAACGTGATACGCCATGCCGGGCGGCCGGTCACAGCCCGCGTCAGCGTCAGCTACGGCGACGCCAACGTGGTGGTAGAGGTGGTCGATGACGGCCTGGGGGCCGCAGCTTCGTCATCGACGAACGGCACCGGGCACGGACTGCTGGGAATGTCCGAGCGTGCGGACGTGTACGGCGGATCGGTTCACGCGAGGCCGCGGCCCGGTGGCGGATTCGGCGTGACCGCAACCCTTCCGATACCTGCCGCCAGCACACGGGCCGGAGGTGCTGCGTGACCGGGCTGCGTGTGGCTGTGGTCGATGACCAGGCCTTGATGCGCACCGGGTTCACGATGATTCTGGGGTCCGAGCCCGGCATCGAGGTCGTTGGCGACGCCGGCGACGGCCGCGAGGGCGTTGAGCTGTGCCGGCGAGAACGGCCCGATGTGGTGCTGATGGACGTACGGATGCCGGTGATGGACGGCATCGAGGCGACCGCACTGATAGTCGATGATCCTTCGCTCGACACGAAGGTCCTGGTGCTGACCACCTTCGATCTGGACGACTATGTGTTCGCCGCCGTGCGGGCCGGTGCCAGCGGATTCCTGCTGAAGGACACCCCGCCCGAGGATCTCATCCGCGCCATCAGGGTTGTCGCTTCGGGCGACGCCCTGCTGGGCCCGTCGATAACCAGGCGGTTGATCGAAGAGTTCGCCCGCTCGTCGCCCGCACCCGTCAGGCGACCCGACGAGTTGCCAGAGGGCCTCACCGAGCGCGAGAGCGAGGTGCTGGTCCTCATCGCAAGAGGCCTGTCCAATAGCGAGATCGCCGAGAGGCTGTACGTGGGCGAGACGACGGTGAAGACCCATGTCAGCAGGGTGTTGATGAAGCTGGGCGTCCGCGATCGGGTGCAGGCCGTGGTGGCCGCCTACGAGATGGGTGTGGTGCGGCCGGGCGACTGAACCGGGTCATCCTCGAGGATGACCCACGGCCTGCCGCAATCGTCCCAAAGGCCCATGCGCAATCGTCACCGGGCCTGACGACCTGGGTGGTCCATCTCCGTACGTTCGGACTCGACAGATTCGAACGAACGGTAGGTGCCAAGTGGTACTCGCAACAGCTCCAACACAGTCAACCGAAGCCGGGCCTGCGGTGGCCGCGTCGGCCCGAGGGGCGACCAAGGTCTACGGGTCGGGCGACACCAGGGTGGTGGCACTCGACGCCGTCGATGTCGACTTCGCCGCCGGAGAGTTCACAGCGATCATGGGCCCTTCGGGCTCGGGCAAGTCGACGCTGATGCATTGCATGGCCGGGCTGGACCGGCTCAGCGGTGGCCAGGTCAACATCGGCTCGACCGACGTCAGCCGGGCCTCCGAGGCAGAGCTGACCCGCTTGCGCCGCGACCGGCTGGGATTTGTGTTCCAGTCTTTCAATCTGGTCCCGACGCTCACAGCGCTGGAGAACATCACCCTTCCCCAGGACCTCGCCGGCCGCGATGTAGATCAGGCGTGGCTCGACCAGGTGATCGACACCGTGGGGCTTGCCAACCGGGTCAAGCATCGCCCAGGCGAGTTGTCGGGCGGTCAGCAGCAAAGGGTTGCGGTGGCAAGAGCACTGGCCGGCAGGCCCGAGTTGATCTTCGCCGACGAGCCCACGGGCAATCTCGATTCGCGAACCGGCGGCGAAATCCTCGACTTCATGCGACATGCCGTGCGGTCGCTGGGACAAACCATCGTGATGGTCACTCACGATCCCGTCGCTGCCAGCTACTCGGACAGGGTGGTCTTCCTGGCCGACGGTCGCATCACCGACCAGCTGAGCGACCCCGATCCCGACTCGGTGATCGATCACATGCGCCGCCTCGGCAACTGAGCCCACCCGAACCCCACACCACCGAAACACCTCCAGGAAGATCCTGAAACGATGATGCTCAAACTCGCTCGCCGCAACCTCGCCGCCCACAAGGGCCGCTTTGCTCTCACCACCTTCGGTGTGGTGTTGGCCGTCAGCTTCGTGGTGTCTGCCTTCGTGCTCGGAGACGGGCTCAGGGGCAGCTTCGACGACCTGGCCGCCGAGATAGTCGAACAGACCGACATCGAGGTTCGCCCTCTCGATGAGTTCGCCAGCCAGACCACACTGGACGAGACCGACCTGGCCACCGTGCAGAGCACAGCGGGCGTCGCCACTGCCGTGGGCTACATCTCGGCACCAGAGAACTCGGTGCGTCCGCTGACCGCCAGCGGCGACGAGATACCCACAGCGGGTCCGCCCCAGTTGGCCTTCGGATGGAACGACGAACTGTCGCCGTTCACCATCGTGGAGGGCCAGGCCCCGATGGCTGGGCAGTTCACCATGGATCTCGACTCGGCCGACAGGCACGGTTTCGAGGTCGGCCAGAGCTATGTGGTCATCACCGCAACCGGCAGGCACGACCTGGTGCTCAGCGGGCTCACCCGGTTCGGTTCCGAGAACTCGACCCTGGGTGCAGTCCTGATGGGCATGAACCTCGACGAGGCCAACTCGCTGTTCGGCACGTCGGGCTTCGACGGCATCGGGGTGGCAGTAGACCGAGGTGCAGACGTCGAGTCGGTGGTCGCATCGCTCAGTGCATCACTGCCCGAGCTCGAGGTCGTGGATCAGCAGACCATCGCCGATGAGAACTCCGACGAATACGGTGGTCAGATAGAGATCGTCCGCAACATCTTGCTCGGGTTCGCCGGCGTGTCGCTGTTGGTGTCGGGGTTCATCATCTACAACACCTTCGCCATCGTTCTCAGCCAGCGCACCCGCGAGATCGGGCTGCTCAGGCTGGTCGGCGCCGACGCCAAGCAGGTTCAGCGAAGTGCCACAGGCGAGGCGCTGACCGTGGGCGTCCTGGCGTCGCTGGTGGGCATCCCCGGCGGAATCGCAGTTGCGGCGGGCATCACCGCCCTGATGGGCCTGGTCGGAGCCGACCTGCCCGACTATGCGATCATCGTCGCCCCACGCACCATCGCAGCCAGCTTGCTGGTGGGTGTGGGAGTCACCGTGCTTGCAGCGTGGGCCCCGGCCCGCAAGGCGGCCAGGGTTCCGGCGATGGCGGCACTGCGCGACGGTGCCGTAACCGACGAAGCCGGCGATCGGCGCAGGGTGCGCATCGGTCTGGCTGGTACCGCGACAGGTGTGGTGCTCGGCGCCATGGGGGTCGCCGGCGTCGGCTCGACAGCAACGACACTGGTCCTCATGGCCGCCGGCGGGGTCGCGGTCGTCGTCGGGGTGACACTGTTCAGCCCGGCGCTGGTAGGTCCGGTCGCCAACGCCATGGGTGCGGTGCTGCGCCGCTTCGGAGTTCCGGGGCGCCTGGCGGTCGACAATGCTTCCCGCAACGCCTCTCGCACGGCAACCACCGCCGCGGCCCTGATGATCGGGCTGGCCATCGTGGGTATGGCCCTGGTGGTGGGCGAGTCGATCAAGGCCCAGATGCGCGACACGCTCGACAACGCGGTCAAGGCCGACTACCTGTTGTCTGATCAAGCCAGCCTGGCCGGTTTCCCCGATGCGGTCATCGACCAGATCGACGCCGCTCCAGAGTTCGCTTCTGCCACCGGCTTTCGCTACTCGCAGATCCGGCTCGACTCGCTGCTGGCCGCACAGCCCGACCCGGTCGATGTCGTGGCCGCAGACATCGCCGAGCTTCCGGGCCTGGTCGATATCGAAATGAACAGCGGCGACTATTCGGACGGCGTGTCGTCGGTGCTTGTGCAACAGGACCGTGCCGACGAACTCGGCCTGGCCGTTGGCGATTCCATCCAGGTGACCTACTCGTCGGGCTCCACCGGCACACTCGATGTGGCCGGCGTATTCGACGACTCATCTGCGGTGGCAGCCGACTTCGTGGTCGACACCTCGGCCTTCGCTGAGGCTGGCGTGGACGAGGCCGACCTGTGGATCGCCTTCTCGGTGGCAGATGGCATCGACCAGGCAACGATCGACGCGGCAGTCGCTGCCATCGAAACCCAGTTCCCCCAGGGCGAACTGGAGACCGCATCGGAGTTCCGCGAGCGGCTCGAGGGGTTGATCGATCAGGTGCTGTCCGTGCTGAACGCCCTCGTGGTCCTGGCTGTGCTGATCGCCCTGATCGGCATCGCCAACACCCTGGCGCTTTCGGTTCACGAGCGCACCAGGGAGATCGGTCTGGTGCGAGCGGTTGGCATGTCGAGGCGCCAGGCCCGCAGGATGATCCGCTACGAGTCGGCCGTCATCGCTACCTTCGGTGCGGTGTTGGGTGTCGTGGTCGGCATCGTGTTCGGGTCGGCGGTGGTGTTCGCCCTTCCCGACAGTTACACCAGCATCCTGGCCATTCCTGCGGGCCAGATCGTGGTGTTGGTGGTCGTCGCCGCCGTTGCCGGGCTGGGAGCGGCGATACTGCCCGCCAGGCGGGCCGGG
Source organism: Acidimicrobiales bacterium (assembly GCA_020439485.1). GTDB lineage: Bacteria > Actinomycetota > Acidimicrobiia > Acidimicrobiales > Poriferisodalaceae > JAAETH01. The sequence goes on from JAGQSP010000177.1 coordinate 8,090, forward strand.
CGCATGAACGTGCTCGACGCCATCGCCGAGCAGTGACCTCGGGACGTCCCTGAATCGTCCCTCTCTGGTTCTCCCGACAGCCGGGCAGTGTCACGCTGCCCGGCTGCCGGGATTTCGTGTTGTGGGTCGGCGGGGTTACCGTTCGATGCTGTCGAACCCCCGCCGGTCATCGCCGCACAACACGCCTGGAGGCCCAGATGAAAGCAGTCGTCCTGAACGAGTTCGGCCCACCCGACGGGCTGTCGATCGAGGACCGTGCCGAGCCCGAGGCCGGGCCGGGCGAGATCTTGGTCGACGTCAAGGCTGTGCCCGTTACGTTTCCCGATTGCCTGATCCTCGAGGACAAGTACCAGTTCAAGGCCGAGCCGCCGTTTGTTGTGTGTGGCGAGGTGGCGGGTGACGTCTCGGCGGTAGGACCCGACGTGTCCGATGTGAACGTCGGCGACCGGGTCGTGGCAAGCACCGGCGTGGTCGGAGCGCTGGCCGAAAAGGTCGTGGTGTCGGCCCGGGCGGCGCGGCCCATACCCGACGGGGTCGGCTATGGCGAGTCGACCGGCCTCATGTACGCCTACGGAACCAGCTATTACGGGCTCAAGTATCGGGGCGACCTGAAACCAGGCGAGACCCTGCTGGTCACAGGTGCCGGTGGCCACGTCGGACTGTCGGCCGTCGAACTGGGCAAGCTGATGGGTGCCACGGTCATCGCTGCAGCCTCGACCGACGAGAAGCTTGCGACATGCCGCGAGCGCGGTGCAGACCACACCATCAACTACAGCCGCGAGAGTCTCAAGGACCGGGCCAAGGAACTCACAGGCGGTAAGGGCGTCGACGTCGTCTACGACTGCGTCGGCGGCGACTATGCCGAGCAGGCCCTGCGCGCCATCGCGTGGGAGGGGCGATTCCTGGTGATCGGGTTCACGGCCGGCATCCCATCGATACCGCTCAACCTGGCGCTTTTGAAGAGTTGTCAGATCGTCGGTGTGTTCCTGGGCGCGTTGTCGGCCCGTGACCCCCAACTGTCGGCCTCGATGACCGACGACCTGCTGGGGTTCATGTCCGAAGGAAAGCTGTCGCCCTATGTGGCCCAGCGCTACCCGCTGGACCACGCGGCCGACGCGTTTCGTTCGCTGCTCGACCGCACCGCTGTCGGCAAGGTGATCGTCGAGCCCTGATGACCTCGACCGGCTATCAGCACGCACCTACCGACGATCCGCAGTCTGTTCCCATACGCGATGCGGCCACCGTGCTGGTTGTACGCGACGCCCCGAAGCTCCAGGTGTTGATGTTGCAGCGCGGCTCGCGTTTGGCCTTCGGACCCCAGGCGTGGGTGTTTCCGGGCGGTCGGGTCGACTCTGACGATGCCCACCACGGCGACCGTGTCGGGCGAGGGCTTTCCGACGCCCAGGCGTCGGCGCTGCTGGACGTGCCGGCCGACGGCCTTGCGTGGTGGTTTGCGGCGTGCCGCGAGACACTGGAAGAGGCCGGCCTGCTGCTGGGCGATACCGGAACCACCCACGATGTCGTCGAGCGCCTGCGAGCGGTGGCGGCAGACGATCCAGGCCGTTTCGTCGAGACGCTGGAGGCCGAGGGTGTCACCTTGGACCTGACTTCGCTGCACGAGATAGCGCGGTTCACGACGCCCGTGGGACCGCCCAGACGCTTCGACACGCGATTCTTCCTGGCTGCTGCTCCGGAAGGTCAGGTCGCAACCCACGACCAGGGCGAGACCGTCGACTTGGCGTGGATCGAGCCGGCCGAGGCCATCGCCAGGTGGCGGGCAGAACAGATGCCGATCATGCCGGTGACGGTTCGGATGTTGTCGTGCCTGGCCCGGTTCGAGACCGCAGCCGAGGCCCTGTCGGTTGCTGCGTCGAGGCCGGCGACTCAGAAGGTCCGCATAGCCGATCCTGATGGTGAGTATCGGGTGCTGATGCCGGGCGAGTCCGGTTATGACGAAGCCGAGATCCAGATAGACCATGGATGGGTGAGATTGTGGAAGACCTAGACACCGTTGGCGGGCGTCTCGAGGCTGTGAGCTTCAGGGCAGTGAACCTGCCCGAGCACGCCCGAAACCCCATCCACACCGACGAGGGAGCCCAGGCCGCCGGGTTCCCCAACGCCCTGGTCGCCGGCGTGTCTGTCTACGCCTACATGGCACACGTACCCGTGGTGGGGTGGGGAGGTTCGTGGTTGTCGTCGGGCGGGGCACAGGTGCGCTTCCGGTCGCCGGTGTTCGACGGAGACGATCTGGATTGTGTTCCCGTCGGAGCCGGCAACGCCTGGCGGGTCGACGCTGTGGTCGGCGGGCAGGTTCGGGCCACATCCGACGTGTGGGCCGATGCCACCCACGATCCGTCGGGCCCGCTGCGGCGTCGCACGGGCGAGCGTCTGGAGCCTCTGGAGGTGAAGCTCGATCGCGAGTGGATCGATCTGGCGGTGAGGTTGGGCGACCCACTCGACATCTACGACCGTGACGGTGTGGTTCACCCTGCTGCGTGGCCCTCTATCGCCAACACGGTCATGCACACCCAGGTGGTCGAAGGTGCGTGGATACACACCCGCAGCCGCATTCACCACCGCTCGATCGCCCATGAGGGTGAGCAGTTGGTGGTCCAGGGAACCGTCTTCGAGCGCTTCGACAGCCGGGTCGGAGAAAGGGCCGTGGTCGATTTCGTCATGTCGGTGGGCGACCGGGTCGTCGTCGAGATCGAGCACGAGGCCATCGTGAAGGTTTTTGACTGACCGGGTTGTCTTCTGAGTCATCGTGCATAAAATGTGAGTGTGTAGGACTCAACTAACCAGAGTCCCTATATGACTCAATCGATGACAAGGAGACCATCACGATGATGTTGTTCCAGAACGATCCATTCCGCGACATCGACTCCATGTTCGACCGTATGGCGCGAGGCCGTCAGGTGAACTCGCCGATGGCCATGGACGCGTACCGTCGCGAGGGCGATGTTTGGGTGCACCTCGACCTGCCTGGTGTTTCGGCCGAGAGCATCGACATCAACCTCGAGCGCAATGTCTTGACCGTTACGGCCGAGCGCGGCTGGGCGCCCCGCGAAGACGACAAGATCTATGTCGCCGAGCGTCGTCAGGGCACCTTCACCCGCCAGGTTCACCTCGGTGATGGGCTCGACCCCGAGAACATCGAGGCCAACTACCACGACGGTGTGTTGACCCTTCGGATTCCGGTGGCCGAGAAGGCCCAGCCTCGCAAGATCGCGATCAACGCCGGCCAGGCCGGGCCCATAGAGGTCGAAGCTGGCTGACCTCTATTGGTGGAGAGGTCGAAGCTGGCTGACCTCGGTCAGTAGAGAGGTCGAAGCTGGCTGACCTCGATTGGTGGAGAGGTCGAAGCTGGCTGACCTCCGTCAGTAGAGAGGTCGAAGCCGGCTGACCTCTGGCAGTAGAGCCGCCGATGTCCGATGCCCGGCACCCGCTCGTGGTGGCGGGCATCGGCGCGTCAGAGGCGCAGTTCGAGGATCTCGATGTCCCAGTAGCGGCCGAGCTTGAACCCGGCTTCGTGGACGACGCCGACGGTCGTGTATCCCAACTTGTGGTGCAGGGCGATCGAGCCCTCGTTGGGAAGGGCGACGATTGCCACGGCCATGTGAAGCCCGCGCTGGCGAAGCCGCTCGAGCAATGCCCCCAGGAGCCTCGAGCCCAGTCCTCGTGCGAGGTGGTCGGTGTCGAGAACGATGGTGGTTTCCACCGTCGAGCGGTAGGCGAGCTTGGGCCGATACCAGCTCGAGTAGGTGACCCCGATCACGTGCCCGTCGACCTCGGCGACCAGGCAGTCGAGTTCGGGTGATCTGGCGTCCCACCACTGCCGCCGTGTTTCGAGCGTGAACGGGTCCAGGTCGAACGATACGTGGTTGTCGACGATTGTCCAGTTGTAGATGTCGTTGATGCGGGCCCAGTCGTCGGTGGTGGCGTCGCGGATGACGATGTCTTCGAGCATCAGTGTTGGACCCTTGGTGTGAGTTGCAGCAGGACACCTCCGGTTGCACGGGGGTGAACCATCTTGTGGGGCGGCTGGTCCAGCACGGCTATACCGGCCTGTTCGAGTTGGGCGAGTTTGGCATCGAGGTCCTTCGCGGGCATAGCGACCGCGATGACGTTGTCGCCGAACTTCGCGATGCGTTCCGCCATGGCGCTGGCGACTCCCGGCACGGGCGACAGCAGCTCGATCATCCGGTTGCCCAGCAGCACTCGAGCGGCCTCGAACGCTCCACCCGAGATCGGGTGTGTGCCCATCTGGTGCACCTCGCAGCCGGTGAGGTCGGCCCATGCGTCGGTCGCGGCCGCGAGGTCGCCGACCGCAAGTGCGACGTGGTCGAACTCGACGTCACCAGCGGGACGGTGTGGGCGGTCGTCGTCGGTTCGATGCACGGCGACCGAGTTCAGCTGGGTGTCCGGTTGGGACCCCGACGGTGAGCCTGCCAAGGCCACGCGGCACACACCGGGCCGCGAAACGCCGGCGGCTTGGGTTGTGACTATCTCGATCGTCACGTCGTCGAACGCGACCTCGGCTGTTTCGCCTCGGCGGGTCAGGTCGCCGCCAGTAATCGTTGCGAAGGTCTCGGCTGCCAGATCGACATCGGTGCAGGCCACCGTGAATCCGGCCAGTTGTGTTGAAGTCACGCCGCGATGGTAGGCCGCTCGGGGCTGATCGGACCGATTTGGGCCCGTTAGCTTCGTCGTCATGGCAGAGCCGGCTAGCGAACGAACGAGACTGCGACGGGGCGCGAACCGAGCGGTTTATGAACCTGCGGAGATAAGGCAGATCCTGCGTGCGGGGTTGATCGCCCATGTCGGTGTCAACACCGACGACGGACCTGTGGTGTTGCCCATGGCATACGGGCTGATCGACGATCGTCTGTTCATCCATGGGGCGGTGGCCAACGCAATGATGCGGGCCGGAAGCGGGGTCGAGGTCTGCGTGACCGTGACCATCGTCGACGGCTTGGTCGTGGCTCGTACTCCGTTCCACAACTCGATGAACTATCGATCGGTAGTGGTGCGCGGCACGGCAACCCCGGTGACCGACCCACAGGACAAGGTGGCGGCGCTGCGTGCCATCAACGATCATGCCGTGCCGATTTGGGACACGGCTCGTCAACCATCCGACAGCGACCTTCGCAAGACGATGGTCTTGGCCATCTCGCTGACCGAGGCGTCGGCCAAGGTGCGCGGCGGCGACCCGATCGATGAGGAAGCCGACCTGGATGGTCCGCACTGGGCTGGTGTGGTGCCGCTGAACACCAGCTGGGGACAGGTTGTGCCCGCCGGCGACTTGAGGGCAGACGTCGCCGTGCCGCCCGCCGTGGCGCAGATGCAAGGCGAAGCGGCGTATCGCTCCTGACTAACCGGCGAGATCGGCGACCACGGCCAGAAGCTTGTCGACCTCTGCGATCGAGTTGTAGTGCGCGGCCGACGCACGAATGCAAGAATCGATGCCCAACGGCACCAACACAGACGACGAGTAATAGTCGCGTTTGCGGGCGTGGGTGCGTACGCCCGCCGCGTTGAGCGCCTCGACCACATCGAACGCCGACATCGCATCGACCTCGAACGACACCATGCCCGAGCGGTGCTCGCTGGATGCGGGCCCGATCACCGACACTCCTGGCATCTGGGCCAGCCCGTCATGGCTGCCTGTTCCCCACAACATGGCGTCGACCAGGTGATGCTCCTGTGATGCGATGGCCCTGGCTGCGGCCTCCAACTTGGCCCTCGAAGACGCATCGGCGGATTCGCCGGTTTGGGTCCCGAGCCATTCGAGGTAACGGACCACTTCGGAGAACGCCGCATAGGCCGAAACATCGCGGGTTCCCATCTCCCACACGTCTGCTGGAGAGTCGATGAGGTTGTCGTGGGGAACGTGCGCCAACCGCTCCGAAACCCAGGCGACGCCGAAGTTGTGCCGGCTGAACGCCTTGTAACCACTGATCACGTAGCCGTCGATTCCGTATGTGTCGATGTCGATGCGGCCATGGGCTGCGTGCTGGATGCCGTCGACGATGATGAAGCACTCGGGCGACCGTTCACGGATCTGCGAGGCGATGGCTGCGATGTCGACGTGCATCCCGGTGACCGGAGACGCATGGATGATCGTGGCTACGCCGGTGCGTTCGGACAGAACAGGCGCGTAATGATCTGCCACGACGACCGAAGACGTGGTGTCGAAGCCCACCTGGTGGTAGGTCTTGGAGGCGACCTCGGACCAGCGGCGACAAGCGCTGAAGGTCGCGGGGTGCTCGAGGGCGCTGCCGACCACTTCGGAACCTGGCGACGCCAAGATCGCGCTGCGGATGAGGCGGTTCAGCAAGGCGGTACCGGTTTCGCCTATGAACACTCGGCCCGAGGTGGCGCCGAAGAAGGTGAACATATCGGCCCGGGCAGTTTCGACGATTGCCCCCAGTGCGGCCGAGGCCGGGTTGGCCCGACCGAGGTTGTCGGGCATTGCCATCAGCTCGGCGGTGCGTTCTACCGCCGCCTTGAGGGTCAGCGATCCGCCGGCGTTCTCGAAGAACGCCCGCGGCCCCTGGACCGGGCATCGGTCGACGTGGTGGAAACGGTCGCGGATGCTGCTCAGCAGGTCGTCGTCGAAGGCCATGCGCGCATGGTACGCGTCACGAGTCGAACACGATCACAGAACGTGCCTGTTCGCCGGCGCGCATGCGGTCGTAGCCCTCGTTGACCTGCTCGAGGGTGATCGTCTCGGCGATCAGCTCATCGAGCAGCAGCTTGCCCTGCTTGTACAGGTCGACGAAGCGAGGAAAGTCGGCGGCGATGTTGCTGGCACCCATCCGAACTCCATGCAGTGACTTGCCCAACTGTGTGAGTGCGGTGCCAGGCACCTGCAGCTCGGTGCCCGCCGGCACCAGGCCGATTATGTAGGCGCTGCCGCCGATTCCCGCCATTGCCAGGGCCTGCTCGGCTGTGGTCTTCAAGCCGATGGCTTCGAAAGCATGCTCGACGCCACTGCCACCGGTCAGAGCCATGACCGCCTCGACCGGGTCGCCGTCGGATGGGTTGACGGTGTCGGTGGCCCCGAACTGGCGGGCGAGTTCGAGCTTGGACGACTGGAGATCGACGGCGATGATGCGCCTGGCACCCGCCAACGCTGCACCCTGGATGACGTTCAGCCCAATTCCTCCACAACCGATGACAACACACGTCTCGCCGGGCCGCACTCGTGCCGCATTGATGGCCGAGCCCACACCGGTTACGACCGCACACCCGATCAGCGCGGCGCGGTCGAGCGGCATGTCGGGATCGATCTTCACTACCCCAGACCTGTGCACCACCATCTGCTCGGCGAAGGCACCCATGCCCACCATCGGAAGCACAGCCTGGCCATTGGTGTCGACGAGCCTCGGGTGATCGTCGGATCGCAGCCCTGGCGCCAGCCGGCGCTCGCACAGCCACGTATTGCCCCTGGCACACCAACGACACGAACCGCAGTACTGGCTGAGGCAGCCGATCACGTGGTCGCCCACAGCCAGACCGGTGACGGCCTGACCGACCGCCTCGACCACTCCGGCGGCCTCATGCCCAAGCACCGCCGGTGGTGGGAATGGCAGCAGGCCCTCCATGACATGCAGGTCGCTGTGACAAAGCCCGGACCCGACGATGCGTACGCGCACCTCGTCGGCAACGGGCTCGTCGAGTGTCAGCGTTTCGACTGCCATCGGCTGGTTGTACTGGCGAAGAACCGCGGCGCGTATCTCGGTCGTCATGGCGCGAGCCTGCCACTGTTCGGCCCGATTTCGCCACTCGACTGGCCGAGTGGCTAAGTTGCGGTCAGTTCGGCAACATCGAAGGGGGCTGGCCGTGACCAACACAGACGGCGCAGGGGAATTCGGGGGCGTCATCGCACGCGAGGTGTACGACTCGGAGCCGTGGTGGCCCGAGCCCGTGCTGCCAGGCGCTTCGAGCCCCAACATCGTCGTGGTGTTGCTAGACGACACCGGGTTCAGCCACCTCGGTTGTTTCGGGTCGTTCATCGACACGCCCAACTTCGATCGTCTGGCCGACAGCGGGCTGCGCTATACGAATTTCCACACCACGGCACTGTGTTCGCCCACTCGGGCATGCCTGCTCACCGGTCGCAACCACCACGCCGTCGGCATGCGCGCGATCTCCAACTTCGACACCGGCTTCCCCAACATGCGCGGCCGGATCCCGCCCAGCGCGGCAACCCTGGCCGAGGTTCTGGGGCCAATCGGCTATCACACGATGGCGGTGGGAAAGTGGCACCTGGCCCCAATGCGGGAGGCCTCGGCGGCAGGGCCCTTCACAGATTGGCCCCTGCAACGGGGGTTCAACCGCTTCTACGGCTTCCTGAACGGCGAGACCGACCAGTTCCACCCCGAGCTGGTGGCCGACAACCACTTCATCGACCCGCCGGCCACGCCCGACGAGGGCTACCACCTGTCCGAAGACCTGGTCGACCAGGCCATCGGCATGATCCGTAACCAGAAGTCGCTGGTGCCCGAGCGCCCGTTCTTCTTGTATCTCGCGTTCGGCGCCACCCACGCACCACACCAGGCGCCCGACGACTACCTGGCCAAGTACCGGGGCAAGTTCGACGAGGGCTGGGACGTGTGGCGCCAGCGGGTGTACGAGCGCCAGCTCGAACTGGGGGTCATCCCCGAGGGCACCGAGTTGGCTCCACGAAACCCGGGTGTCGAACCATGGGAGACGCTGTCCGATGATGAGAAGGCCTTCGCGTGCAGGCTGCAGGAGGCGTTCGCTGCGTTCCTCGACCACACCGATGCCCAGCTCGGACGTCTGCTCGACGCCCTCGATGAACTCGGCGTCTCCGACGACACCATCGTGTTTGCCCTGTCCGACAACGGCGCATCCCAGGAGGGCAATGCCACCGGTGTCATGGACGAGTTCCGCTATTTCAACAACATCCCCGAGAACCTCGACGAGGTCATCGGCCGCCTCGACGACGTCGGAACCCGACGCAGCTTCTGCAACTACCCGTGGGGTTGGGCGCAGGTGGGCAACACACCGGGCAAGCGCTACAAGCAGAACACCCATGGCGGGGGAGTGCGCGATCCGCTGATCGTCTCATGGCCGGCCGGTATTGCCGCCGATGTCAGGGGCCAGGTGCGCAACCAGTTCCATCACGTCATCGATATCGCCCCGACCATCTTCGAGATCCTCGGCATCGAACCTCCGGACACGGTCAAGGGCGTCCAGCAGATGCCGGTGCACGGCACCTCGTTTGGCTACACGTTCGACCCCGAGGCCGCCGACGCCAACACCGTCAGGTCGCGCAAGCAGCGGCAGTACTTCGAGATGTTCGGCCACCGAGCCATCTGGGCCGACGGCTGGAAGGCGGTCACGTATCACCGTGCCGGCAATCGTCTCGATGACGACGTCTGGGAGCTGTACAACCTCGACGAGGATTTCTCCGAGTGCAACGACCTCGCCGAGGCCGAGCCACAGAAGCTGGCCGAGATGGTCGACATGTTCTGGGAGGAAGCCGAGGCCAACGGCGTGTTGCCGATCGACTCCGGCCACTCGCAGATGGTGTTCAGAGGTCATCCCGTACCGGGCACGCCGAGATCGCGAGACTCGTTCACCTACCACACCCCAAGCGACCGCAACCCGATGGACACGGCCCCACCATTGGGAGCCAGGTCGTGGCACATGCGCGCCACCGTCTCCAGGTCTGAAACCACGCAGGGTGGTGTGCTGATGGCTGCCGGAACGGTCAACAACGGCCTGGTTGCGTACGTCAAGGACAACCGTCTGGTCTACGACCACAACTACTTCACCCACCACGCGGTCATCAGGTCAGACGAGGAAGTGCCGGTGGGTGACGTGGTGCTCGGCGTCGAGCTCGAGCGGGTTTCGCGAGGGCCGGCAAGGGTGCGTTTGTATGCAGACGATCGTGTGATCGGCGAGGGTGTGGTGCCCGAGCTGTCGGTGATGATCAGCTCGATCGGAATGGATCTGGGGCGCAATCCCACCGGCGTCAGCGACGACTATGAGGCGCCATTCGTGTTCGAAGGGTCTCTACACAAGGTCGAGGTATCGACCAAACGTGCGTTGCGGCCCGAGGACGAAATGGCGGCCGAAATCAGGACGGCGCTCGGAACCCAGTGATGGTGGGCTCTGAAGACATCACCTCAACATCCACTAGAACGTCAGGGTTGCGTACTGGTACGAAATCGGGTGCCCAGGTGCAGGTTCAGTAGACGTGAAGACAATCGGACTGCTCGGCGGAATGAGTTGGGAGAGCTCGATCGAGTACGAGCGCCTCATCAACGAGGGCGTGCGCCGGGCCCGGGGTGCCACGGCGTCGGCCGATCTCATCATCCGCAGCTATGACTTCTCGGTCATCGAGGCCATGCAGGAGGCCGACGATTGGGACGGCGCGGGTCGCCTCTTGGCATCCGACGCCAAGATGTTGGAAGCGGCAGGTGCCGATGTCGTGCTTCTTTGCACCAACACCATGCACCGCGTGGCCGACGTCATCGAAGCCGCTCTGGAGGTTCCGTTCCTGCATCTGGCAGACGCGACCGCTCAGGCAGTGAACGCTCAGGGTGTTCAACGGGTCGGCCTGTTGGGCACGCGCTACACCATGGAGCACGACTTCTATCGCGGGCGTCTCGAGGCTCACGGCCTCGATGTAATCGTGCCCGACGAGGCCGATCGTGGGGTGGTGCACGCGGTGATCTATGACGAGCTGGTGCGCGGCATCACCACCGCCGAGTCGAAGGCTGCCTACCTGGCGATCATCGACAGGCTGGTCGGGCGGGGCGCCCAGGGAGTCATCGCCGGCTGCACCGAGATCGAGCTTCTGGTCGGTTCGCACGACGTCGCAGTTCCGTACTTCGCAACGACGCGGCTGCACGCCGAGGCTGCGGTTCGGTTCGCCGTGGGTTCGATCGGAGAGGGCGCGATTTGACCTGCGGCCCGGGTTGGCCGCATCGTGAGGCAATGTACGACGAGATCCTTTACGAGGTCGACGACCCGGTAGCGACCATCACCTTGAACCGACCCGAGGCTCTTAACGCTTGGACGGGCACCATCGAGCGAGAGGTCGCCGATGCTCTGCAGCGCGCGGCAAACGACAAGTCGGTGGTCGGAATAGTCGTCACCGGCGCCGGCAAGGGTTTCTGTGCCGGCGCCGACATGAACACGCTGCAGAACCTGAGCTCGCGCGATGCCGCCGAAGCCGGGGCAGAGGCCTCCGACCCGGTGCGCTCCGAAGACACCGAACCTGGAGACTTCGACGGCCGGTTCCCGAAGATGATGATGGTGCCCAAGCCGATCATCGCAGCGGTCAATGGTGCCGTCGCGGGCATGGCCTACCCGTTCGCTCTCAGCTGCGACCTGCGCGTAGGCACGCCGAACTCGCTGTTCGTCACCGCCTTTGCTCAGCGGGGTCTGATTGCCGAGTGGGGTCTCAGCTGGTTGTTGCCCAAGTTGGTTGGGCCATCGGTGGCACTCGACCTTTTGATGTCCTCGCGGCGCGTGAAGGGTCAGGAGGCGCTCGATCTCGGCCTGCTCAACTACATGGTCGAACCAGACGAGCTCCTGGGCTTTTGCCGGTCATACATCGAAGGCATCGCTGCAAACTGCTCGCCTGCCTCGGTCGCGGTGATGAAGCGCCAGGTCTACGAAGAGTTGCACCAGGGCCTGGGCCGAGCAGAGCTGAACGCCCAGCAGCTGATGGCCGACAGCTTCAAGCGGCCCGACTTCGCCGAGGGCGTTCGATCCTTCGTCGAGAAGCGCCCACCACAGTTCGACCGAATCGGCGACTGACAGGCTGCCAGTCGGCTAGCGGAACGAGAAGACCCTGGTCTCCTGGGCGGTGTCGGGCCCGTCGAGCAGACCGCGCCTCTGCAGCTCGGGGATCAGGCCGTCGCCGCACCACTGGGCTTCCTCGAGGTGCGGGTAACCCGAGAAGATGAACTCGCTGAAGCCGTGCTGGTGGTACTCCTCGATGCGGTCTGCGACCTCTTCGAACGAGCCGACCAGGGCGGTGCCGGCTCCACCGCGGACCAGGCCGATGCCTGCCCACACGTTGGGGTGTATCACCAGGCGCCCCGGGTCTGAGCCGTGCAGCTCGGCCATTCGCCGTTGGCCCTCCGACATCGTGGTCTCGAAGTCCTTGCGGGCCTCGGCGATGGCATCGGGGCTGATACCAGCAAGAAGTTCGTCGGCGAATGCCCACGCCTGCTCGGACGTGGGTCGTGCAATCACATGGAACCGAATGCCATAACGCAGGGTTCGACCGAGCTTGGCGGCCCTGTCGGCCACGTCGGCGATCTGGGCCTTGGCGGCGGCAGGTGGCTCGCCCCACACCAGGAATACGTCGGCCTGCTCTGCGGCCACCTGCTTTGCCGAGTCGGAGGCTCCACCGAAGTACATCTCGGGCACCGGGTCAGGGATCTGGCGGGTCGTGGCGCCCTCGACCTTGTAGTGGTTGCCTTGATGGTCGATCGGTTCGGCGCCCCAGGCGGCCCGCATCACCGACATGAACTCGGCGGTGCGTTCGTAGCGGGTCTCCTTATCGGCGTAGTCACCAAATCGGTGCAGTTCGCGGGGTTCGGCCCCGGTGACGATGTTCACCAGGGTTCGCCCGCCCGACATCCGCTGGTGAGACGACGCCATCTGGGCCGCCAGCGTCGGCGACAGCAGGCCGGGCCTGAACGCCACGAGGAACCTGATGCGGCTGGTGCGTGCGATCAAAGAAGCGGTGGCTATCCAGGCGTCTTCGCAACCGGTTCCGCAAGGGGTCAGCATCGCATCGAACCCGGCTTGTTCGGCGGCCATCGCCACCTGGGTCAGGTAGTCGTGCGATGGGGGACGATTGCCGGGCCCGTCACCGGGCAGTACGTCGCGGCTGTCGCCGCCCGTCGGTAGGAACCAATGCAGCTTGATGGTCATCGGCCGTCTCCAGTGAGAGCCTCATCGGGTGAATGGGGAAGTTGGGCCAGGCGCGGTAGTGCGCCGGCCAACAGCTGTACGGCCCTCGCGAACGAGGCGTCGTTGTCGTGTTTGTGGGGGTGTCCGTCGCCGAGCTCGAGGTGCACGAATCCGTGGAGGAAGCTGCGCATGGTGCGCGCCGCGTCGACCACCGACACCTCGTCGAGATGAAAGCCCCGCAAGGACATGGCGATCGTCGACACCACAGCCTCGACCGCAGCCTCCAACTCGGGGTCGCCGGCGCACGGGTAACGGTCGGTCGCCTGGTAGAGGCCCGGGTGAGCGAGAGCCCAGTCGCGCCAGGCGTGAGCCATGGCCACCACGGCCTCTTGGCCACTGCGCCCGATGGCGGCATCGGCGAGGTGGCGACGCAAGCTGGCTCGGCCGCGAAGGCCCAGCTCGCGCCAGACGTCATCGACCGTGTCGAGATGGCGATAGATGGCGGGCTGCGAAGCGCCCAGTTCTGCTGCGATGCGTGAGCCGGTGACCGAATCGAGACCCTCGGCCTCGACGAGCGCCTCGGCGACGTCGGCTATCGATGCCAGGCTGAGCTCCATGGCGGCACACTATCACGTTGCGTTATGGGGTATAACGCAATGCGATAGGCGTTAGAGCCTGTGTGCGTGGCGCTATCGTTCGCGCCGATGATGCGTCTTGGCGTGCTGCTGTGCGACAACCTCAATCCCGAACACGCCGCAGTGGGCGGCGACTACGACGTGTTGTTCACACGACTGTTGGAGCACCCGGGCGTTTCGCTGCGCTTCTACAACGCCCATCGAGGCGAGCTTCCGCAGGATCGATCAGAGTGCGACGCCTGGCTGGTGCCCGGTTCGCGCCACAGCGTCTACGACAACGTCGAGTGGATAGTCGCCCTGCGTCGGTTCGTGGCAGAAACGATCCAGCGGCAAGAACCGCTGGTGGGCGTTTGCTTCGGGCACCAGATGGTGGGGCTCGAGCTGGGGGCTCCGGTTCGGGCAGCGTCGCAGGGGTGGAGTGTGGGCACGGTCGAATACGACCTTCACCTGCCGCCGCCCGGCGAGATCACCGCAGAGGGCACCTACAGCCTGATCGCGAGCCACAAGGATCAGGTGCTCGAGTTGCCCGACAGCATGGCCCTGCTGGCGTCGGCACCCACATGCCCCATCGCCGCGATGGTGGCCGACGACATTCTCACCGTGCAGGGCCACCCCGAGTTCTTTCCCGAGCTGGCCGAAGCCATCTACCGAACCCGCTTCGAGCTACTCGGCGTCGATCGCGCCGAGGCGGCAATAGCGTCCCTGGGCGCCCGTGTCGACAGTTCTCGAGTGTCTCGATGGATCCTCGACTTCGTGCTCAAACGCTGATGTGAACTTCGACCAAACCTCAGCGGCGCGAGCGATTCCGGCTTGCAAGCTGCGACACTGACGCCGTGCAGACCGGTTCGCCCCACACAACCCAGCCCGCCAGCGGCGCACCCCACCCCATGCAGCGCCTCGAGGAGATGGGCCGCGAGCTCGATGGCAAGGCCACCCGGCCTCGCAGGGCGCGCGGCGGCGCCAACCGCAAGCTGAAGTTCGCTGTGATCGGCGTGGGCGCACTGGTTGTAATGGCGCTGTTCGGCCTGCTGTATGGGACGTGGCGCGTTGGCCAGATCGAGCGGGTCGATCTCGCTGACGTGCTGGCGCCGACCCCCGACAGCGGGCCCACGTGGTTGATCGTAGGTTCCGACTCGCGTGCAGGCATCGACCCAGATCGCCCCGACGCCGGGGGGCTCATCGGCGAGCCGGTTTATGGCGAGCGAGCCGACGCCATAATCTTGGTACGCGACATCCCCGGTGTTGGCGTCCAGATGCTGTCGCTGCCCAGGGACCTGTGGATCGACCCGCCCGGCGACAACAACGCAACGCGCATCAACGGCGCCTACAACGACGGTCCGGCTGCGCTCGTCGAGCTGATCTCGACCGAGTTGGGAATTCCGATCCACCGATACGCCGATGTCAACCTCGCTGGTCTCGATGACGTGGTAGACGCCGTCGGCAGCGTCACGATGAACATTCCCAACCCCGGCTACGACGACTCGATCGGGTTGCGGATAGACCAGGCCGGTGAAGTCACCCTCGATGGGGCGACGGCCTTGGCCTATGTGCGCACCCGCAAATGGACCGAGATCATCGATGGGGTAGAGCGGTACGACCCCACCGGCGACCTCGGGCGCAACCAGCGACAACAGGCGTTCCTCAGGGCGCTGGGCAACAAGCTGGCTTCTATTCGCAACCCGTTCACGCTGAACGGAGCTGTCAGCGGCATCGTCGGCGCGGTCCGCGTCGACAGCGGTGCAGGCATGGGCGACATGTACTCGCTGGCGCGGATGCTGCAGACCGCCACCCAGGCCGAACCCCTGCCCGTCGTCGATCACATCACCAGCGGCGGGGCCTACGTCCTGTTGCTGGGCGACGGTGCAGACGCTGTCTTGGCCAACTACCGCTGACCGACCCGCCCCACCCCTCTGCGAAGTGTCTGTCTGCAGCGCCCCTATAGGGGCGCTGCGCCAGCCCACCTCGGGTGGGCGGTGCCGTGTGCTCGGGGGCGTCCTGTCCCGGCGCCCCGATAGGGGCGCCAGGGACAGACACTTCGGAAGGGGGGCAAGCGGGCGGCGGTGTTACTGGAAGTCGAGGCCGTCGAAGTCGCCCGACTGGCGCCAGGCCTCGATGTAGTCAAAATAAGCGACCGGGCCCTCGGGGTAGCCGACGGTGTTCAGCAGACCGCGACGGCCGGTGTCTTGACCCTCGTTGTTGTAGTACCCGGGGGTGCATTCGAGGTTGCCCGCGAAGCGTCGCCCCCCGCCTTCGAGCCGCTCAACCCACGCGTTCTCTGCCTCGGCGGTGACCTCGACGCGCTGTGCGCCGACGTCGAGGGCGTGTCGAACCACGGTTGCGATAGTGGCTGCGGTGTCGGTGAGGTTGGACGGGATGTTCGAGATCAGGTTGGCGCCCTGATTGGGCTGCACCACGAACAGGTTCGGGAAACCGTGCACGTGGACGCCGTGCAGTGTTCGCATCCCTTCGGCCCAGTGCTGGGACAGCGCTTCGCCATCGCGGCCGAAGGTCTCGAAACCGGCTCGCCTCGAGTAATCGGTGCCCACCTCGAAACCCGAGGCGAAGATGATGCAGTCGAGTTCGTAGTGGGTGTCGCCCACCCAGACGCCGGTTGCATCGATTCGCGACACACCCTTGCCGTCGGTGTCGACTAGTGACACCGACGGCGAGTTGAACGCCTGCAGGTACTGGTCGTGGAAGCACGGGCGCTTGCAGAGCTGGCGATACCAGGGCTTCAGCGCCTCGGCCGTGGCCGGGTCGTTGACTATGGCATCGACCCTGGCGCGAATCTCCTCCATCTTCTCGTCATCGGTCTCGTGGTAGGCACGTTCCATGGCGGCGGGCGAGAACTCGCCGAACTGGACCACCCGGTCTCTGATGCGCTGGCTGATGTCGGTCCAGCCGTCTTGCACGAGGTCTTCGTCGGTGAAGCCACCCGTCTGCAGGATGGTGAAGTTGCGCTTCCACTCTTCCTGCCATCCGGGCCCGAGCGAGGAGAACCATTCGGGGTCGATGGGTCGGTTGTTTCGGACGTCGATGGAAGACGGTGTGCGCTGGAAGACGAACAGTTGACCGCACGACCGGGCCAGGTGGGGAATGCACTGAACGGCGGTGGCTCCGGTGCCGATGATGCCCACCCGCTTGTCGGCGAGGCCGTCGAGCGGCTCTCCGTCGGGGCTTCCGCCCGTATACGCATAGTCCCAGCGGCTGGTGTGAAAGGCGTGACCCTCGAAGGTCTCGATGCCCTCGATGCCCGGCAGCTTGGGCCGATGTAGCGGGCCGGTGCCCATGGCGACGAACCTGGCGCGCATCCGGTCGCCTCGGTTGGTGTGGATGATCCACCTGGCCGCCGAGTCGTCCCACTCGAGTTTGGTGACCTCGGTCGACAGGCATGCGTTGTCGTACAGGCCAAAGTGGCGAGCGATGTTGAGCGAGTGTTCGAGCATCTCGGGCCCGTGCGTGTACTTCTCGGTGGGCATGTGGCCCACCTCTTCCAGCAGCGGCAGATAGATCATGGCGGCGGTGTCGCACTGGGCGCCGGGGTAGCGATTCCAGTACC
>JAGQSP010000020.1 GCA_020439485.1 Acidimicrobiales bacterium
GTCGTTGACGGTCTTGAACCGGTCGAGATCCAGGAACACCACCAACAGATCGCCCAGCGACGTGGTCAGGGCATCGCTCAGGAATGCTTCGACGGCGGTGCGGTTCATCAGCTTGGTGAGCGGATCTTGCCTGGCGCGGTCCCTGAGGCGAACCGTCGAGGTGACGTCTTCCAACGAGCCGACGAAGCTCACCTCGCCGTCGCTCGCCTGGGCGACGGTACGCAGGTTCAGCCGCCAATGCGTATCGCCGTCGGCGCCGGTGAACTCGACCGACTGCGAGTCTCGGTGGCCACTGGCGGCCATGCGGGCGAAGAGCGAATCGATGGTGGGCCTAGCGGACTCACAAGCCAGATCCCTGACCCGCTCGACCCGGTCGTGCTCCTCGGCCAGCCGGCTCCACCTGGCGTTGTGGAAACCCACGGCACCGTCGACTCCGCACTGGAATACCGCGGCCGGAACCTCGTCTGCCAGGGCCTGGAAGTTCTCGGCCATCAACCGAAGATTGGCCTGGCTCGTGCGCAGGGCTTCCTCGTCGGCGATCTTGTCGGTGATGTCCCACATCACCACCAGCACGTCGCCCTGACCCGGCAGGGGGTTCGGCCTTCTGGCGTAGGAGTTCTCGATCCATACCGTCGATCCGTCGCGCCTGATCCACTTGCGCCTGCTGGTGATGGTCGCGTTGGGGTCTGCGGCCAATGCCTGTCGAACCCGGATGCTCGCGAGCACGTCCTCGGCCAGGTAGAACTCGGCCGGAAGACGTCCGACCATCTCGTGAGGCTCGTATCCCAGCATCGACATGCTGTCGCCTTCGACCCGCTTGATGACGCCCTCCAGATCGACGTCGAGCAGCATCCATCCCGTTGGGCGATGGCCACCTCCGGGCCCCGCGTCGAGTAGATCGTTCTCGATCAGACCGGTCGGTTCGGCAATGGCCAACATCGCGCCGACATCGGGGTGGTCGCAGAGATTGACGAGCTTGAGGTCGATGTGTTCTCGCTCGCCCACCGGACCGAAGCGAACGTGCTCGCTGATCACTTCGCCAGGGGAGGCGAGTGCACTTCCGTACAACTCCACGACCGCTGACCTGTCGTCGGGGTGAACCGATTCGACGAATTCGACCAGCCCGAAGGTCATCTCCTCGACCGAGGGGTCTACCAACCAGCCGGGAAGGGGCACGTACTCGCCCATCGAGTCGCGGGCGCTGACCTTGGCGTTGCGCGTCAAGGCAGTGATCGATTCCCTGGTCCATTCCACACGCAACACGTGGTTCCTATCGGCACTTTCGCGAGCTTCAGTGAGGTTTGGATAACAGCAATTCCGGGGCCAGGACTATGTTCGTCGTCGACGTCGCACGAGACAGGGGGAAGTCATGATCGATGCGTCTCAGACCTTGCCGCTGCTGGTCAAGCAGCGGGCCCAAGTCGACCCTGACAAGGTGTTCATCCATCAGGTCGAGACCGATACCTCCCTGACCTACGGCGAAGCTCACCGGCAGGCGCTTCGGTGGGCGCATGCTCTA
This sequence comes from Acidimicrobiales bacterium, assembly GCA_020439485.1. Taxonomy (GTDB): domain Bacteria; phylum Actinomycetota; class Acidimicrobiia; order Acidimicrobiales; family Poriferisodalaceae; genus JAAETH01. Next base: position 1,520 of record JAGQSP010000020.1, read on the forward strand.
CAGCGCCTGCAAGTGGGGCGAGAAGACACCGTCATCTCGATGCTGCCCGTCGGTTTCGACGCGGTGAACTGCTGGGTCGGTTGCACCTGGCTGGTGGCCTGGGAGGTTCCGGTCAACACGGCCTACCAGGGCAAGATGCTGGACTATACGATCGAGAATTCTCGGGCTCGGGTCGGCGTGATCTCCGAGCGATATCTCGACCGGCTGGCGGCCTTGGACGGTCCGGTCGGCCATCTCGAGGTCGTTGTGGTGCCCGACGCCAGCGCTCCTCTGCCCAACC
>JAGQSP010000021.1 GCA_020439485.1 Acidimicrobiales bacterium
GAGATGACGCCCTTGTTGCCGTGGCGACCGGCGAGCTTGTCACCCACCGAGATCTTGCGCTTCTGGGCCACATACACACGGACCAGCTGATTGACGCCGGGCGGCAATTCGTGCTGATCGGAGCGCGAGTACACCTTGATGTCGGTGACGACACCACTCTCGCCGTGCGGAACCTTGAGCGAGGTGTCACGAACCTCGCGAGCCTTCTCGCCGAAGATGGCGCGCAGCAGGCGCTCTTCTGGGGTGAGCTCGGTCTCGCCCTTGGGTGTCACCTTGCCGACCAGCACATCGCCGGGGCCGACCTCGGCACCCACACGGATGATACCGCGCTCGTCGAGATCGGCCAGAACCTCGTCCGAGAGGTTCGGGATGTCTCGGGTGATCTCCTCGGGGCCGAGCTTGGTGTCGCGGGCGTCGATCTCGTACTCGTGGATGTGGATCGAGGTGAGAACGTCGTCCTTGACGAGACGCTCGCTCAAGATGATGGCGTCCTCGAAGTTGTAGCCCTCCCAGGCCATGTAGGTGACCAGGAGGTTCTTGCCCAGGGCGAGCTCGCCATGATCTGTGGAGGGACCGTCGGCCAGCAGGTCTCCGCGCTTGACCTTCTGGCCCTCGTGAACACGGATCTTCTGGTTGATGCAGGTGTCCTGGTTGGACCGGCGGAACTTCGCCACGCGATGACGCTGCTTGCCGAGCTTCTTGTATTCGAGCTCGATGTATTCGCCCGAGACGTCGGTGACGGTGCCGTCATCGGCGGCCAGGATCATGTCGGCGGCGTCGTGGGCGGCGCGAGCCTCGATACCCGTACCGATGTACGGAGCTTCGGCACGCACCAACGGCACGGCCTGACGCTGCATGTTGGCACCCATGAGGGCCCGGTTGGCATCGTCGTGCTCGAGGAACGGGATCAGTGCGGTGGCCACCGACACGATCTGCTTCGGCGAGACGTCCATCAGCTGGACCTCGGCGGCAGGCACGAAGCCGACCTCGGTCGTTGCAGCGAAGTAGGTATCGCGCTCCATCTGCAACTTCAGGTCGGAAAGGCTCTGACCTTGAGGGCTCTTGCGTACGAGAACGCGGTCGTTGACGAAGTTGCCGTTCTCGTCGAGGGGCGCGTTGGCCTGAGCGACGACGTATTCCTCTTCCTCGTCGGCGGTGAGGTAAACGACCTCGTCGCTGACCTGGCCGTTCTCTACCTTGCGGTAGGGCGACTCGATGAAGCCGAAGTCATTGACCCGAGCGAACGATGCCAGGGCGCCGATGAGACCGATGTTGGGACCCTCGGGAGTTTCGATGGGGCACATACGGCCGTAGTGGCTGAAGTGAACGTCGCGAACCTCGAAGCCGGCGCGCTCGCGCGACAGGCCGCCCGGGCCGAGCGCCGAGAGCCGACGCCGGTGGGTGAGGCCCGAGAGCGGATTCACCTGGTCCATGAACTGCGACAGCTGCGAAGTTCCGAAGAACTCCTTGATGGCCGCCACCACCGGACGGATGTTGATGAGCGTCTGAGGCGTGATGGCCTCGACGTCCTGGGTGGTCAT
>JAGQSP010000178.1 GCA_020439485.1 Acidimicrobiales bacterium
CTGGTTGCGCTTGCGGTGGTGGGGCTGGTGTTTGCGGTCAGTCGCCCGCTGCGCAGGCTCGCAGACGCGGTCGAACAGATCGGGCAGGGCCGCCTCGACACCGAACTGGCCGAAGAAGGTCCGGTCGAGCTGAGGGCGGGCGCCAGGGCCCTGAACAGCGCCCTGGCCTCGCTTCGAACCGCAGAGGCCCAGGCGACCGCCCTGGCCGAGGAGCGGTTGGACGATCCGATATTGGGCCAACGGGCGCCAGGCACGCTGGGCATGTCGCTGCAAAGCGCCGTGTCGCGTCTGACAGAGTCGCTGAACGAGCGCGAGAACTTCGAACGGCGGCTGTCTCACCAGGCGCGCCACGACAGCCTCACCCGCCTGGCCAACCGCGGCGCCACCCTGGAACACCTCGAGCAGGCCATGCAGCGATCGGCCAAACACCACCGGCCGCTGGCGGTGATGTTCATCGACATCGACGACTTCAAGTCGGTGAACGACATCCATGGCCACCGCGCCGGCGACCTGATGCTCAGCACAATCGCCAGGCGCATCGTCACGGCGGTCAGAACCTCGGACCTCGCCGGTCGCCTCGGTGGTGACGAATTCGTCGTAATCGCCGAAGACGTGCCCAACGAGCAGCAGGCCCTCGAGCTCGGCCAGCGACTGCTGGACGAGATCGCCCAACCGATGACGATCGACGGCACCACCCACCACCCCAGCGTGAGCATCGGTGTCGCCCTGGCGGAGGGCCCGTTCGATCCAGACGAGGTGCTCCGCGACGCCGACCTGGCCGTGTACCGCGCCAAGGCGGAGGGCAAGCGGCGCATCGATGTGTGCGACGACCGCCTGCGCAGAGAGGTCGAAGAGCGCGCCGCGGTAGAGCACGACCTGCGCGCCGCCTTGGATGCCGATCAGCTGGTGCTGCACTTCCAGCCCACGGTCGAGGCAGAAACACGCACGATCAGAACCGTCGAGGCACTGGTTCGCTGGCAGCATCCCCAGCGCGGCCTCATCCAGCCCGTCGGCTTCGTGCCAATCGCCGAGAGAAGCGATCTGATCCTCGACCTCGACAGATGGGTGGTGCGCTCCGCAGCCCAGCAACTGGCGGCCTGGGCCGATCACCCGCTGATGGCCGACGTGTCGATTGCGGTGAACATCTCGGCGCGTCACCTGAGCCACGGTGTGCTGGCGGCCGAGGTGGCCGATGTGCTGCAAGCAACCGGGGCCCGCGCCGACCGCCTCATCGTCGAGTTGACCGAGACCGCGCTGTTCGACGACGTCACCGTTGCGGCCGCCGAGCTGCAGCTCTTGCGCGACCTGGGTGTCAGGGTGGCACTGGACGACTTCGGAACCGGCTACATGTCCGTGACACAGCTGAGGTCGCTGGGCTTCGACTCGCTGAAGATCGACCGCAGCTTCGTCGCCGAGATGTCGTCGTCGCAGAACTTCCCCCTCATCAAGCTGATGGTCGACATCGGGCACATCCTGGGCGTCGAAGTCATAGCCGAGGGCATCGAAACCGAGGGCCAGGCCGCCCTGCTGACGTCGCTGGGAAGCGACCACCTGCAGGGCTTCTATTTCGCACGCCCAACGAGCGCCGCCGAGGTCGAGGCAGCTGTGACACTCGCACACGTGTCAGACAACCTCCCGCCGTCGATTCGACCAGCGGATGAACCATCTCCTGAACCCACGGGGCGCGGCGCTACAGTCTCACGGTGACCCTCGAAGGAACAACGAAACCCTCGACGCCCGCAGATGCGTCTGCCGCAGGCGTGAGCCGGCGCGAGTTCCTGCCGATGATGTCGGCCATCATGGCCCTCACCGCACTGTCGATCGACATGGTGTTGCCGGCCTTCGACGAGATGCGCGAGACGTTCGGTCTGGAGCCCCAATCGCCCCAGATGAGCCAGGTCGTCACGGTCTTCTTCTTCGGTCTGGCCGTCGGGCAGCTGTGGTTGGGCCCGCTGAGCGACCGTTATGGCCGCAAGCCGGTGCTGGCCGCCAGTATCTCGGTGTACGCGATCGCCGCGGTGGCGTCTGCGCTGGCTCCGTCGCTGGGGCTGATGCTGGTCGGCAGGTTCGTTTGGGCCATCGGCGCGTCCGGGTGTCGTGCGGTGGCGGTCGCAATCGTGCGCGACGTGCTGGACGGCGAGGCCATGGCCAAGGCCATGTCGGTGATCATGGCCGTCTTCATCCTGGTGCCCGTGATCGCGCCATCGGTGGGCTCCCTGGTGATCCTGGTGCTGCCCTGGCAGGCGATCTTCCTGCTGTGCGCCGGCTGGGCGATGCTGGTTTGGACCTGGACCAGCCGCCTGCCCGAAACCCTCGCCGAGCACAACAGGCGCAGCCTCCGCATGCGCTCGCTGGCCGAAGGGGCCAAGAGGGTCGCCACCACCCGGGTTACCTCGCTGTCGACCCTGGCATCGGCGTTCCTCCAGGGACTCATGGCCACCTACTTGGCGACCAGCGAGCTGATCATCGGCGACATCTTCGATCTGCGCAGCCAGTTCCCACTGATCTTCGGCGCCATCGCGTCGCTGTTCGCTGTGGGCTCGCTGGCCAACGGCTGGCTGGTCGGCAGGATGGGCCTGGCGCGCGTGGTCCGATGGGCGTCAACGCTGTCACCGGCCGTGACCCTGGTGCTGCTGGCAATTGCAGTGCGATCCGATGGCACGCCGCCCGTGTGGCTGTTCTTGCCGGTGCTGGCGCTGTCGCTGTCGGCCATGACGCTGTTGATGCCCAACCTGAACACCCTCAGCCTCATCCCGATGGGTGACATGGC
>JAGQSP010000179.1:0-3050 GCA_020439485.1 Acidimicrobiales bacterium
CTGGTTCGTGTCAGCCAAACACCGTCGAGCTTGATCGCATGGGCATAGGCGCCATCGACCTGGCTCCAGTGCACCCATATGACCCTGTTGCCGTTGTATTCGCCGACCTCGGCCCAACACCGATCGGGAGCCGCCGGCTCACTCGAGGCTCCGGCCTCAGTTGCTCCGACCGCTGCCAACAACGTCGAGAGCACCACAACCGCCAGAACGGCAACCGTCGCCCTTCTCGGTACGAACCTCATCCAATTTCCTCTTCGCTACTGGAAACGCGACGTGACGCTGCGAAACCTATAGTCGACCACCCTGCGTGGCAAGCCCTGGCGCGATAAGTCAGTTGCGTGGGCCGATGGATTCTGTGGTCGTGACCAACCATGTGGCCGCACCACGAAGCCGACCCGCCGGACCCTCTCCCGCCAACGCACTGTGCAATGCTTTGCGCTTGGTCGGGCCGTGAGCCAGAACAATCCTGACGGCGCAAAGGTCGAGGCTGGTGAAGGTGAGGGTCAGCCTGGTGTGGCCGCGGTAGGGCAGGGTTCTGGCGACCACGTCTCGGCTATCGAGCGCCGGGTCGCCCGGAACCAGCGAGGCGGTGTGCCCGTCATCGCCGACACCCAGCAGGGCCACGTCGATGCCGCCGCGCTCGCGCACTATTCGACCGTAGGCGGCGCTGGCCGCCTCAACACTGCCGGCGAGAGGAACGATCTGGGCCGAAGCCCGCCTCCCCAATGCGTCGATAAGGCCCCCGAGGTTGCTGTCGGGGTGGTCGGGCGGAACCTCACGCTCGTCGACTTGGAGAATCGTCACCCGAGCCCAGTCGATGTCGGCCGCTACGGCCAGCCGCTGATATGCAGGCCAGGGCGTCGAACCGCCCGACAACGCCATGACGGCCTCGCCGCGGCCTGCCAGTGCCGCCCTGATGCGCGCGGCCAGAAGGTCGGCGGCCAGCCCCGATGCGTCATTCGCATCTGCGGCGGCCAGAACCGTGGCTCCTTTCACGGCTGGTGCCACTCGAAGTCGCGGTCGACCCGTGGCCCGAAGGTTCCGCGCCGGTAGATGTATGGCGGCTCGGATGGCTCGAGGATGGGCTCGACCACGCGCCACTGGTGATCCACGCCGTCGGCCCTGCCGAACCGGCGGGTGTCGCCCGACATGGCGTCGTCCAGCAGTTGCTCGTATGCCTCGGGGGCATCGCCCAGGATCTCAGACGATGACACCGACAACTCGACAGGTGCCACCTCGTCGTTGTTGGGCTCCTTGGCCTGGATGTGCAGCGAGATCTCGTCGTCTGGCTTCATGCGGAATCGCAGGTGATTGGGGTGAGGTCTGCTGCCGCCGACGCCGTGGAACAGCGCCATCGGCGGCTGCTGAAACTCGACGATCGCCTCGGTGACGGTCGTTGCCATCGCCTTTCCGGCGCGCAACCTCCAGGGCACCCCGGCCCAGCGCCAGTTGTCGATCTCCAGGGTCAGCTCGACGTAGGTCTCGGTGTTGCTGTCGGGGTCGACGCCGTCCTCGTCGCGGTAGCCCTCGTATTGTCCTCGAATGACAGTGGCCGGATGGATCGCCTTGGTGGCGGCCAACACCTTCACCTTCTCGTCGCGCAGCGCCTCTTCGGTGGCCGCGACGGGCGGTTCCATCGCCATCAGCGAAACCATCTCGAGCAGATGGTTCTGCACCACATCTCGCAGGGCGCCGACGTCGTCGTAAAAGCCGCCTCGACCTTCTACGTCGAAGTCCTCCAGCATCGAGATCTGCACGGACTGGACGTAACGCCGGTTCCAGATCGGCTCGAACATCGAGTTGGCGAAACGAAACGCCAGCAGGTTCTGAATCGGCTGCTTTCCGAGGAAGTGGTCGATGCGAAACACCCGAGCCTCGGGGAAGGCGTTCAGCAGCGTCTGGTTCAGCTCGCGGGCCGACGCCAGGTCCCGGCCGAACGGCTTTTCGACAACTACCCGGGCACCGTTCTGGTTCAGACCTGCACTGGCCAAACCCTCGATCACGTCGTCGAACAGAAACGGGGGTATCGCCAGATACGAAAGCGGCGCCTCTGCATCGCCGACGGCTTGGGCGATCTTCGAGTACAGCGATCGGTCGGTGTAGTCGCCCTCGACGAACGTCAGCCTGGCCGTGAGGCGGTCGAGGACCTGTTGGTCGACGTCGCCCTCGGTCGCCCGGATGGCCTCGGTGGCAAACTCCGCGAACTCGGCCGCGCCCCAGGGCGATCGCCCGACACCCACGACGGTGCTGCACAGATGCTCACGCAACTCGAGGCGGTACAGCGACGGCAGCAACTTCTTCTTCGCCAGGTCGCCCGATGCGCCGAACAGCACCAGGGCCTGAGACCTCGGATAGGTCGTCGTGGCCATGTCAGCCCTCTGCCGACTTCACAGCATGACCACCGAACTGGTTTCTGAGTGCGGCTATGACCTTCATCGCCGGGCTGTCGTCTTGGCGCGAGCCGAAGCGCGCGAACAGTGCAGCTGAGGTGACCGGCGCGGGCACGGCCAGCCGCACCGCCTCCTCGACCGCCCAGCGGCCTTCGCCGCTGTCGTCGGCGTAACCGCGGATCGACTGCAGGCCCGGGTCTTCGTCGAGCGCATTCACGAGCAGATCGAGCAGCCACGACCGAATGACGCTGCCGTTTCGCCAGGCCGACGTTGCAGCCTTGATGTCGATGTCTAGCTCGGATGCGCCGAGCAACTCGTAGCCCTCGGCAAACGCCTGCATCATGCCGTACTCGATGGCGTTGTGAACCATCTTGGTGAAGTGGCCGGCACCGCTGGGGCCAACGTGGGCCAGACCGTCTGGTGGTGCCAGGCTGCGCAGCACCGGCTCGATGTGCTGGTAGTGCTGAGGGTCGCCGCCCACCATCAGGCAGAAGCCCTCTTGCAGGCCCCACACTCCCCCACTGACACCGGCATCTACGAACCCGATGCCGGCCTCGTCGGCGTGTGCGGCGCGACGCATGGTGTCGTGAACATTCGAGTTGCCGCCCTCGACGATGATGTCGCCTTGGTCGAGCAACTGCACCAGTTCGTCCACCACCA
>JAGQSP010000179.1:3115-6097 GCA_020439485.1 Acidimicrobiales bacterium
CGATGCTGGCCACGTCTCGCTTGTCGGGGTCTCGGTCGTAGCCCACCACTTCATGGCCGTCTCTGCGCAAGCGCTCTGTCATCCCGGCGCCCATCCGTCCCAGACCGATCATCCCGATTCGCATCAGTTCCTCCAGAAGAACTCGCTCGGCAGTGTCAACACCTACCCCGGTCCCGAGATTCCAAACGCAGCTGCCTGCAAGCACTCACCCGTTGTTGCCGTTGGCGCCCACCCGGCCCGTTTCGTACGCCCACATCGCCATCTCGACACGGTTGCGCACCTGCAGCTTGTTCATCAGGCTCGCCAGGTGGGTCTTGACGGTGCTGAGGCTGATGAACAACTCCTCGGCGATCTCGTTGTTGGTGCGACCCCGGGCCACGGTCAACAGCACCTGTTCTTCTCGGTCGGTAAGCGCCTCGATGGGCTGGGGGACCGAAGACGGCTCTTGGATGGCAGAGAAATGGCCCAGCAGGCGAGCGGTAATGCTCGGCGCGATCAGGGCGTCGCCGTGGGCCGCGGCCTCGATCGCCTGAACCAGCAGGTCCGGACCGGCATCTTTCAACAGGAACCCACGAGCGCCGGCTTTCAGGGCGCCGTGGACGTACTCGTCGAGATCGAAGGTGGTGATGATGACGATGGGCATCGGGTCTTCGACGTCTGGGCCGGCCAGGACCTTGGTGGCCTCGATGCCGTCCATCTCTGGCATTCGGATGTCGAACAGGCACACGTCTGGTCTCAGCCGCCGCGCTGCTTCGATCGCCTGGCGTCCGTTGGCCGCCTCTCCAACCACCTCATAGCCCTTGGCTTGGAGGATCAACCTGAATCCTGTGCGTATGAGTTCCTGGTCGTCGGCCACCAGCACACGCAGCATCGGATCTCCTCGATCGTTCGTCGTCAACAGGTCACGCCCTGCCCAGAGGCAGCCGCACGTCGACCACCCAACCTCGCCCTGGGGCGGGCCCGGCCGCGAACGTGCCGCCCAACAACTCGGTACGTTCGGCCATTCCGACCAGACCGAACCCACCCGAACCGGCCGCACCGGATGAGCCCGATGGTCTGTCGCCGTCGTCGCAGACGCGCATCGTCAACCAGTTGGTGTCGGCTCCGATCGACACAGACACCCGGGTTGCATTGCGCGCATGGCGCCTGGCGTTGGTGACCGCTTCTTGGGCTATGCGATAGACGGATGCCTGTACGGCGGTGCTCAGGCGGTCTCTCGTTTCTCCCAGGCCGGCGGTGTCGACCTCGACCCGCGGTCGCGCCAGAGGGTCTGCCAGGCTTTCCACGTCAGCCATTGTTGCTTGCGGCGCCAACCCGGTTTCGCGCAGAGCCCCGACCATACGCCTCATCTCGGCGAGGGTTTCGCTGGCCGAGCGCTCGATTGTCTTCAAGGTCTCCAGAGCTGCGGCTGGGTCGGTGTCGACCATCAGTTGGCCGGCCTGGGCCTGTATCGCGATGGCCGAAACGTGATGGGCGACGGTGTCGTGCAGTTCGCGGGCCAGCATCTCGCGCTCGGTCGATCTGGCGTCGTCCACCGCCCGGCGCCTGAGCGACGAGCGATACCTCACCACCAGCGCTGCTGCTGCGAGCAGCAGCCACGGCACCAGCGAACCGAGCGCGACCAACGGCCGCCCGCGGCTGGTGAAGGCGACCTCGGACGTGAACGACGCGGCGACCACCAGGGCGATGCCCACCAACACCTCGCGGCCCGAGGCCCATCTGCACAGTGCCCAAGCGGCAACGATGGCGGCGAACGAGGTCGCCTCGACGATCGCGATGTCGCGCCCGGCCAGGTCGGCGACAAACGAAACCACGACCGGAGCTCCGAACACGAAGGCCACGGTGGCAACCGGCTGGACGAAACGAAACCGCAGCGCTGCGGCCGTCGCCAGTGCAATAGCCACGAACAACCAGGGCGAGCCCGGACGCTCGGGCAGGTACGAGGCCACCCCGAAGGCCGCTATCAGGGCGACGAAGGCCCACGACCGCCGCCGCCATGTCGGTTGTTCGGCGACGCGAGGCTCGACCAACGCCTCGTGTAGGTAGTCGACGATCACATCCCAAGAGTACGAAAGTGGGAGCGCTGTTCGTATCGGCCGAAAGTACGAGTTGCCAACCGGCCTATCGGCCGGGCTCAGATCAGCCTCAGTGCCGATGCGGCCGCCGCCTCGGTCGAACAGGGTTTGGGCATGAAGTCACACACCAAACCCAACGCAGCGACCCTGCCGGTCGTCAGGGTCGAATCGCTCACGAAGAGATACGACGATCACGTGGCGGTCGATTCGCTGTCTTTCGAAGTGCCGACCGGCCAGGTCATCGGACTTCTCGGCCCGAACGGCGCGGGAAAGACCACTGCGATGAAGATGATCGTCGGCCTGGTCAAGCCCACCTCCGGACGGGCCGAGCTGCTCGGCGTGTCGAGCGACGAGCCGGCCTTCGGCCACGCGCTGCGCAGGGTCGGCAGCCTCATCGAGTCGCCGGCGCTGTACCGCAACCTGTCGGCCCGCCAGAACCTGCAGCTTCAGGCCAAGGCGCTTGGTGTCGAGGCGACGCCGTCGCTGGTCGACGAGCTGCTCGAGCTGGTCGACCTTGCCGATCGAGCCGACGATCGCGCTCGCTCTTACTCGTTGGGAATGAAGCAGCGGCTGGGAATAGCCGTAGCGATGGTGGGCAAGCCAGAACTGATCATCCTGGACGAGCCGGCCAATGGCCTGGATCCCGCCGGAATCGTCGAGATCAGACGCCTGCTGAGGCGCCTGCCCGAAATGGGTACCACCGTGCTGGTGTCGTCCCACCAGCTGAACGAGGTGCAGAAGGCAGCCGACAGCCTCGTGGTCTTGGATCGTGGCCGCCTCATCGCCTGCGGCACGACCGACGAGATCATCGGGTCGCAGACGTCGGCTTCGTTCCAGATTCGGCTGGCCCCCGATGCACTCTCGTCCGCCATCGCCGCGCTGTCGGCACACGGCGTGGCCGCGACCA
>JAGQSP010000180.1 GCA_020439485.1 Acidimicrobiales bacterium
CAGAAGGTCAGATGGGAGGTGAGTCTCTGATGACCATGGTGAAGGTCCAGTCGCGAGTTGAGGAGGCGAGGGCAAAGCTCCGGCTGTTGCCTGGCGAGTCGATGCTGTGTGCATGTGCAAGCGCTGACGGCGCAGCCACCCAGCGCCTGAGAGCGGCAGACGTCGGGGGCTTCGTGGGCAGAGCACTCGCCAGACACAGGGTGGGCCGCCCCCCTGACAATGGTGGCCGTGCAGCGACGTTCCCAAGCGGCAACTTCTATGTGTGTTTGACGAACCGCCGCATGGTCGTCACCAACGTGGTGGCGCCCGCGATGAACCCGACTCGCATCCTGGCCGCGTACGACAAGGACGATGTGATCGCTCTGGTGTGGGACGAGGAGAGCGGCGATGGTGGGCACAGCGACAAGGTCATCGTCGCGTTCGCTGACGGCACCGCCGTGAAGTTCCCCGTGGCGCACAACAACGAGTCCGAGTGCCTGCCTGAGAAGTTCCTCGAGTGGTAACCGGCTGAGCCGCGGCGGCTCAGCCCTGGCGCAGCGGCACCATCACCTGCTCGACGAACCTGAGAATGTGTTCGGCGGTCTCCGGATGTCCGAAATCCATCACGAAATGGCGAACGCCCAACTCAACGCGGTGTGAAAGCTCGTCCAGCAATGCCTGTGACTGTTGATCGTCGGTTGGCAGCGACCGCTCGAGGGTGGTGCTGACCTCGATGTCCATCGGGTCGCGGCCGGCGGCCGCTGCCGAGGTCATGACTATGTCGAGTTTGCGGCGCCAGTCGTCGTCTGAGCCGCGCGACGAGCCGTTCCAGATGTCTGCCTTGCGACCCACTAGGGGCAGCCCGACCTTCTCGCCGCTGGCACCGATACAAACCCGCGGAACCACCTCGGGCAGCGGAGGTGCCGACGCCCCCGAGATCTGGAAATATCGACCCTGGTAGCTCGGTTCGTCCTCGGTCCACATGAGGCGGCAGATGTCGATGACCTCCTCCAGTTGGGCGAAGCGCACAGACGGTCGAGGAAACTCGTAGCCGTACGCCTCGTACTCGTGGTCGCGCCAGCCGGCGCCGATGCCCAGAACGAACCGGTTGCCCGACAACACCTGCAGGGTTGCCGCCATCTTGGCCGTCAAGGCCGGAGGCCGGTAGCCGTGCCCCAGCACGTGGTGGCACAACTCGATGCCGTCGAACTTGGCCGCCAGCCACGTGAGTGTGGTCCAGGCTTCCATGAACGGATCGGTCTTGGCGTCGAAGCCATAGAAGTGATCGGCGATCCACAAACTGTCGAAGTGCTGAACCGCCGTCGGCAGAATGTGCTGCTCCTGGTACATGACGATCGGCTTGTGGTCGCTCCACCGGTTGCCGATGACGGGCGACAGCCAACCGAACCTGACCTGCCCTGGGTTGCGTTGCTCGGTCATTGCGCTCCGTTCTGGCTCGACCCGTCGATGCGATTGGGTCGTTACCGGGTCGATGGTCGATGATGTCGGCTGTGGGGGAAACCGCCGTTGGGCAACACAGGGTAGACGGGGCCCGGGCGTGGGTCGTCGCCGCAGCGGCGGCGGTCTCGACCTTTGCCGTGTTCGGCGTTGCCTACAGTTTCGGGGCGTTCTTTCGCGAGATGAGCGACGAATTCGGCACCAGCAGCAGCGCCACCGCATTCGTGTTCTCGCTCACCGTCAGCATGTCGTTCTTCTTCGGCTTGTTCACCGGCCGGTGGGCCGACCGCGTCGGACCTCGGCCGGTGGTGCTGGCGGCCGCGGCGTCGTTGTGCGCCGGCCTGTTGGCCACCTCCAGGGTCAGCTCCATCTGGTTGGGTTACCTGACGTGTGGGCTGGGTGTCGGCTTTGCGGTCGCGTGCGGCTACGTGCCGATGGTCTCCACAGTCGGCGGCTGGTTCGAGCGCAAGCGGGCTACGGCGCTGGGCGTCGCGGTGGCCGGCATCGGGCTGGGCACCCTTGCGGGCGCTCCCCTGGCAGCCAGCCTCATCGACTCCATCGGTTGGCGCGACACCTACGTGGTGTTCGGAATCGGCGGAGGACTGCTGCTGTTGTGCGTGGCCGCGGTTGCGCAGAAGGGTCCGGCGGCACCACCGGTGGCGCCGCCCAAGCCGTTGCGTGAGCTGGCCCGCGTGTCAGACTTCCGCAAGCTCTACATGTCGAGCCTCTCTGCGACCTTCGGGCTGTTCATACCGTTCGTGTTCATCGCCGACTATGCGTCTGACCGGGGTGCCAGCGACGGCTCGGCAGCGCTGCTGATCGGGCTGATAGGCGGTACCAGCGTTGTGGGTCGACTCGTGCTGGGCGGTATCGCCGACCGCGTCGGGGCCATAGGGCTCTACGTCGGTTCTTTCGCCACCATGGCGTTGGCCCATCTCATCTGGCTGACGGCTGGCGAGCGCTACCCGCAACTGGTCCTCTACACCGTGGTGTTGGGGCTGGGATATGGCGGCTTCATCGCGTTGTCGCCTGCCGTGGTGGCCGAACGTATGGGGCTCGATGGCCTGGGTGGCGTGCTGGGCACCCTCTACACGTCGGCGGCGGTCGGCAGCCTGTGCGGGCCACCCATCGCAGGCGTGTTGATCGACGGCTTGGGCTATGGCTGGGCCATTGGGTTTGCCGCCGCCATGGCAGCGTTGGGCACCTCGTTCCTGATACCGCTGCTGCGCCCCTCCTAGCGCGGCAGTCGGGGACGCAGGCTCGCCGCCAACGTTCCGTACAACACCCCGGCGACGATCACCGCTGCCCCCACCATGGTCGTCGCCTCCGGAACCTCAGCGAATGCCAGCCATGCCCACAGGGTGGCCGCAACGGTCTCGACCGGAGTGAACAGTGCGACCTCCGACGACGGCGCAAATCGGGGCGCGTTGCTGTGGGCTATTCGACCGGCCGTGTTGAACAGCAGACCCATCGCCGCAGCACACAAGTAGGCCCGCACATCCAGGCCCAGCGGATCGGCGAATGGCGCCGTCATCAGCAACGTCGCGCCGGCGCTACCGGCCAGGCCCACGAAACGGCTGAGATCTGGGTTCCTTCGCCACACCACGATGCTGAGAGCAAACGCTGCGATTGCCGCCAGGGCGGTCAGGTCGCCGTCGAGCCTGGGGGCTCCGATCGATCCGCTGACCACGATCGCGACACCCAGCACGGTCACTGCTATGGCAGCCCACACGCGTCCTGGGGTCTGCTCGCTCAGGAACGCCCAGGCGAACAGTGCGGCCATCACCGGCGCCGACGCCACTATGGCTACGACGTTGGCGACATCGGTGCGGGTAACGGCGACGATGAAGGCGGTTTGACTGACGCCGCCCAGAAGGGCCACCGAGGCGAACGCAGCCGGAGCGGCCCTGATCACGTCGAGCGGTTTCGTAGGCTCCAGACGCCTGTTGAGAACCAGGTAGACAGGAAGCGAAACCGCTGCAACCAGGAAGGCCATGTCCACGCCGCCGGCATGAGACAGGCGCACGAAGAACGAGTCTGTCGACACCAGCAGCATGCCCACGGCCGCGAGTGCCCATCCCCTGTGGCGTGCTTCGGGCATCGGGTCACCGTATCGAACAACTCGATCCGCACCCACCTCGGCCGACGGGCCTACCGTGTCAGACGTGCAGAATTCGAACGATCACGCCGTAGCGTCCGCTATCGCCACCCTCGCGGGTGAGCTTCTGGTAAAGGTCCGAGCCGACATGGCCGAGGCTGAGCCATCCGAGCGCAAGGATGCAGGTGATCAGCGGGCCCATGAATTCATCATGGAGCAGTTGCGAGCCGTCAGACCAGACGACGCCATCTTGTCCGAGGAGGGTCGTGACGATCTGGCACGCCTCGAGCACAAGCGGGTTTGGATCGTCGACCCCCTCGACGGCACACGCGAGTTCGGCGAGATCCCCAGAACCGACTGGGCTGTTCACGTGGCCCTCACCATCGACGGAGTTCCGGCGGCGGGAGCCGTAGCCCTGCCGGGTCTCGAGATGACGCTGTGCACCAATCCTGCGCCTGCCATGCCCGACGCGCACGGCGGGCCGCCTCGCGTCATAGCCAGCAGGTCGCGCCCGGGGCCCGCCGCCGAGGCAATCGCAGAAGCCCTTGGCGGAGAACTCGTTTTCATGGGCTCGGCAGGCGCCAAGGCCATGGCCGTGGTGCGGGGTGAGGCCGATATCTATGCCCACACCGGTGGCCAGTACGAGTGGGACAACTGCGCTCCGGCCGCTGTCGCGCTGGCGTGTGGGCTGCATGCTTCTCGTCTGGATGGGTCTCCCTTGGTCTACAACAACGAGAATCCTTACCTGCCCGACCTGCTCATCTGTCGGCCCGAGTACGCCGCTGCCGCGATCGAAGCCGCTCGAGGTCTGTGAGTCGACGCTGGTGTCCAGCTCTTAGCGACAACTGAGGTTCTTGCGCCGCCGCTCAGTGGGCTTGGGTCGGGTGTCCCACCCCCTGTTTAGGGTTTGTGGCGTGACAGAGGTGCGGGTGGTGCTTAGCGGCGCCGACGAACTAGAGCTGATGGATGTCGCCGGGCTCGAGGCCGAGCTCGGTGGCATTCGCCGCGTGCGGGCCCGGTTGGACGGCCACGAGGCCCGTTTGCTGGCCGCGTTGAACAAGGCGCGTCAGAGGGTCGCGAACCGCAAGGGCAAAGCACCCGACACCGGGAGCGAAGACGAGGCAGGGTCTGGGTCCAAGCCGGATCCTGGGCCGCCTGCTCCGTCGCGTAAGGCCCAGCGCGAGGCCGAGGCCAGGTCACAGCGTCTAGCGGCCAATCCCGATGTCGCCGAGGCGCTGGAAGCCGGGGACATCAACTCAGAGCAGGCCGACTACCTGACCGACACCGACCTGGCCGACGACACCAAAGCCCGCCTGCTCGCGGACGCGAAGGGCCAGTCGGCTGACGAGACCAAGGCCGCGGTTCGCGAAGCCGAACGCGAGCAAACCCGCGAAAACCCCGAAGAGCGCCTGGCCCGTCAACGCAGACGCAGGCGAGGGTCGTGTGGCATCGACAACGAAGACATGATCTGGTTCACCGCCACACTGGACCCCGTCACCGGTGCTGCGTTGAAAGCCGAATACGACCGACGTGAACGCGCTGCGTTCCACCACGACATGCGAACCATCACAGACCCCAGAAAACGTCGCAGCCACCAACAACGCGGCGCAGACGTCATCGCAAGCATGCTCACAGACGGACTCCTACCCGCCACCACCGCCGCAGAGGCCAGGGGTTGTGTGAACCTCATCATCGACATCGACCAACTCGCCAAACCCGACGGCACGGCCTACACCCTCGACGGAACCCAAATACCCGCATCGACCGCACGATCCATGCTGTGCCGGGCCCAGATCAACGCCTGGTACCAACAGGCAGACCGAACAATCCTCGACCTGGCCTACG
>JAGQSP010000181.1 GCA_020439485.1 Acidimicrobiales bacterium
GGCGACGGCACCGGCGACATCGCCGGTCTGCGCAGCAGGTTGGGCTACCTACACGAACTGGGTGTGGACGCGATCTGGATCACACCCTGGTATCCGTCGCCACTTCACGACGGCGGATATGACGTCGCCGACTATCGCGACATCAACCCTGGCTTCGGCACCCTCGAAGAGGCCGAGGCACTCATTCGTGAGGCCCACGATCTGGGCATCAGGTTGTTGGTCGACCTGGTGCCCAACCACACTTCGAGCGAGCATGCATGGTTCAAGGCTGCGCTCGAGGCCGGCCCGGGCAGCCCCGAACGCGACCGCTACATCTTTCGCGAGGGCAAGGGCGCCGATGGCTCTGAGCCGCCCACCAACTGGACGTCGGTGTTCGGTGGGCCGGCATGGTCGCGTCTGCCCGATGGTCAGTGGTACCTGCACATATTCGATGTAACCCAGCCAGACCTCAACTGGGAGAACCCCGAGGTTCGCCAGGAGTTCCTGGACATCTTCGAGTTCTGGCTCGACCGTGGTGTCGACGGAATGCGCGTCGACGTCGCCCACGGCCTGGTCAAGGACCCGACTTTCCCCGACGTAGACCACCAGACCGCGGTGCTGGCATCAGAACACGTGCCCAACCATCCACATTGGGATCGCGACGGTGTGCACGAGATCATCCGCGGGTGGAGGCAGGTGCTCGACCGCTACGACGAGCGGATGATGGTGGCCGAGGCGTGGGTGCACGCCGACAGGCTGCCCCTGTACCTGCGCTCCGACGAGTATCACCAGTCGTTCAACTTCGACCTCCTCGACACCGACTGGTCGGCGCAGGGCTTCAGGTCCGTCATCGCCCAATCCGCGGCTGCAGCCAGCGCGGTCGGGGCCACCACAACGTGGGTGTTGTCCAACCACGACGTCATGCGTCACGCGACCCGCTACGGGCTTCCGCCCGGCACCGACTGGCGCAACTGGTTCATCGCCGGCCCTCACGGCGCGCTCGATGTCGAACTCGGAGCCACAAGGGCCAGGGCGGCCACCTTGCTGACCCTGTCGCTGCCCGGAGCCGCTTACATATACCAGGGCGAAGAGTTGGGGCTGCCCGAGGTGTGGGACCTGCCCGAGGATGTGCTCGACGACCCCACCTGGGAGCGCTCCGAGCACACGGTCAAGGGAAGAGACGGCTGCAGGGTGCCAATTCCGTGGACCATCGAAGGCCAGTCGTTTGGGTTCGGTGGCCCGGCTTGGCTGCCTCAACCGCCGTCGTTTGGCTCCATGTCGGTCGAGGCCCAGCACAACGACCCACAGTCGATGTTGAACCTGTACCGCAACGCGCTGTCGTTGCGTTCGCAGTGGTTCGCAGCGGACGAGAAGCTCGAGATGCTCGAGTTGGGTCCAGACCTGGTGGCCTTCGAGCGTGGCACCGGTGCACGTTGTGTGGTCAACATGGGCTCGGCCGCCGCGTCCGTGAACACCGACGGCCGCTTGGTGCTGTTGTCTTCGTCGCCCCTGAGCTCGCCCGCTGACGGAGTCGTCCAGTTGCCACCCGACACGGCCGTTTGGCTGGTGCCCGCCGATGGCTGACCCGTCTGGGCCACTGCTGGCCTCGCCGCACCATTCTCCGAGCGCCTACATGGTGTCGAACCCGACGCCTGCGTCCGGCGAGACGGTCGAGGTCAGCGTCGTCGTGCCGGACCAGTCTGGCGTCGGGCCGGTGATGCTGCGCACGGTTCACGACGGTGAGGCGACCTTTGTCGAGGGCCGATCGAGACGTGTAGGGGCATCGTCGGTGTGGACCTTCGACCTGGGCTGCCACAACGAGATCGTCAACTATCGCTTCTGGTGTGGCGGCAGCGAACCCCACTGGTTGACCGGCGAGGGCCTGGTGGGCCACGACCCGACCGATCGCAGCGACTTCAAGCTGGCGACCACCGGCGCTACGCCCAAGTGGGTTCCGGAGACGGTCTGGTACCAGATCTTCCCCGACCGGTTCGCCTCGGCAGACCCGAACAAGCCTCTGCCCGAATGGGCGCGACACAGCGACTGGGATGCCCCAATAGCGCGCGGCCGGGCCGCGATGTCTCAGGTGTACGGCGGCGATCTCGACGGCATCACCGGCCACCTCGACCATCTGATCGACCTTGGGGTTGGCGGCATCTACCTGACCCCGGTTTTCGAGGCCCGGTCCAACCACCGTTATGACGCGTCCAGCTTCGAGCGGGTCGACCCATTGCTGGGTGGCGACGAGGCTCTGGTGCGCTTGGCCCAAGCCTGCCACCGTGCCGGAATTCGGGTGATCAGCGACCTGACCCTCAACCACACCGGAAGCTCGCACGAGTGGTTTCAGGCCGCGCAGGCCGATCTCGGCAGTCCCGAGGCAGGCTTCTATTTCTTCGGCGACGAGCCCGATGACTACGAGGCGTGGCTGGGGGTGGCCTCATTGCCCAAGCTCGACCACTCGTCGGGTGAACTGCGCCGCCGACTGTACGAAGGTCCGCGGTCTGCCTTCGGCAAGTTCCTCGGCGCACCCTTCGAACTCGACGGTTGGCGCATCGATGTAGCGAACATGACCGGTCGGTTGGGCCTGTCTGACCTCAACCGGCAGGTGCGTTCCGCGGCGCGGGCCACACTCGACCAGATCGACCCCGACAAGTGGTTGGTGGGCGAACACTTCTTCGACTACTCGCTCGACGCCACAGGCCCCGGGTGGCACGGCTGCATGAACTATGGAGGGGTGGCGCGCCCGATTCTCAGCTGGTTGGGTTCAGAACCAGCGCGCCGCACCTTTATGCCAGGCCCGGGTGTCGACGCCCGGGCCGGTGGCTCCGTCGCGGCCTCGATAGACGCTGTGATGTCGTCTGTACCCTGGCAATTCGTCTTGGGCTCGATGGCACTGATCGGATCACACGACACCTCGCGGTGGCATTCGATGGCGGCATCGCCCGAGCTTGCACGTATCGGCGTGGCCCTGACGATGACGCTGCCCGGTTCGCCATGCATCTTCTATGGAGACGAAATCGGGCTCACCGGAGTGGGCAACCACGAGTCGCGCCGCACCATGCCGTGGAATCGTGACAGCTGGGATCGTGCCGAACTCGACTGGTATCGCTCGCTGATCGCCCTCCGAGGTTCCTCGCAGGCGCTTGCTCACGGGGGGCTGCGCTGGGCCGAGAGGGCCGACGACGCGCTGGCTTTCATCCGCGAGAGTGCCGAAGAGCGCATTTTGGTGCGTGCGTGTCGCGCAGGCACGCCGGCCCTGCGGCTTTCAGAACAGCTGCTGGGCACCAACCAGGCCGAGCTGGTGTTCGGCGATGGCACGGTCAGCCGTGTCGACGGCAATCTCGAGTTCGATCTGGAAGGTCCGGGCGTCGCAATCTGGCGGATCGGGCCGCAAGCCCTTACACAACTGTGACCTATCGCATAGACTCGCTGGTCGCGAACCGAATGGAGGATCCATGGCTGAAGTGAAGCTGGACAAGATCAACAAGGTCTATCCGAATGGGTTTCATGCCATCCATGACCTGGATCTGGACATCGCCGACAAGGAATTCCTTGTTCTCGTAGGGCCGTCTGGCTGTGGCAAGTCGACGGCGTTGCGGATGATCGCGGGCCTCGAAGAGATCTCCTCTGGCGAGATGCGCATCGGCGACCGTGTCGTGAACGACGTCGAGCCCAAGGATCGCGACATCGCGATGGTGTTCCAGAACTACGCGTTGTATCCGCACATGAGCGTCTACGACAACATCGGTTTTGCTTTGAAGCTGGCCCGGGTTCCCAAGCAGGAGGCCGACCAGCGAATTCGCGAGGCGGCTCGCATTCTCGAGCTCGACGCTCAGCTGGAGAAGAAGCCCGGGCAGCTCTCGGGTGGCCAGCGCCAGCGCGTCGCCATGGGGCGTGCGATCGTGCGTCAGCCTTCGGCGTTCCTGATGGACGAACCGCTGTCGAACCTCGACGCCAAGCTGCGAGTGCAGATGCGTGCAGAGATTGCCCGGTTGCAGCACGAGCTGGGTGTCACCACGGTGTACGTCACCCACGATCAGGTCGAGGCCATGACCATGGGCGACCGAGTGGCTGTGCTGAAGGACGGCTTCCTGCAGCAGGTCGATTCGCCTCAGAACCTCTACGACAAGCCCTCGAACGTATTCGTTGCGGCCTTCATCGGTTCGCCTTCGATGAATCTGCGCGAGGCGTCGCTGGACGGTCACACCCTGGTTCTGGGTTCGCACCGGCTCGAGGTGCCAGAAAAGGTGTTCGCCGAGCGGCCGGGTCTGGCCGGCTATGCGGGCCGCAACCTGATCGTCGGGTTCCGTCCCGAGGATCTCGAAGATCTAGAGATGGTGCCGTCCAAGGAAGGTGCGGTGACCATCCCGGCGAAGGTGTCTCACATCGAGGCTCTGGGATCTGAGATCATCGCTCACTTCCCGCTCGATGCTGCTGCTGTCGATGCCGGTGACCCCGACGCCGTCGAGGAGATCGGCGAGGACACCATGGCCGTTGGACGTTTCGATCCTCGCAGCCGGGCTCGGGCCGGTACCGACCTGGTCGTGGCGATCACCATGGAGAACCTGCATTTCTTCGACCACGACACCCACCTCGCCATCTGGGAGTAGGCCCAACGCGGCCCGGGAGGCTCACCGATGCGAATCGGCGAACTCGCGGACTCGGTCGGCGTTACCGCCAAGACCATCCGCTATTACGAGTCGATAGGCCTGTTGGCCGAACCCGCTCGCACGCCGTCGGGCTATCGCGATTACGCGGACAGCGATCTAGACCGTCTGAGGTTCGTCAAGGATGCCCAGTCGGCCGGCCTATCACTGGCCGAGGTCGCCTCGGTGCTCGAGCTGAAGGGTGCCGGCGCTGGTTCGTGTGCCCATACCAGGCGTCTGATCGAGGCGAAGCTGGACGAAATCGACGCTCAGCTGGAGACCCTCAAGTCGACCCGCTCGGCGCTGGCCGAGCTGGCCGCTCGTGCTAGCACCCTCGACCCCGCCGAATGCACCGACCCGAACCGGTGCCAGGTGATCTTTTCTCGCTCAGACCCTTGACCTTCCAGTCGGCTGGAACCCTTAGACTCGACCCATGGCTACCCAGACCAGGCGAGACCTGAGCGTCGACGGCATGACTTGTGCCGCCTGCGCCAACCGGATTCAGCGCAAGCTCGGGCGCATGGACGGCATCGACGAGGCCAACGTGAATTTCGCCACCGGCAAGGCCACGGTGGTGCACGGCCCCGCGATCGACCTGGAAGCGATCCGGCAGGCGATCGAGGACCTGGGCTATGGGTTGCTCGACCCCGACGACACCAGCGAGTCGGCCGAGGAGCGCCGCGAGGCCGATCTGAGGCGCAGGCTCATCGTGGGTGTCGCGCTGGCCCTGCCGGCGATGATCATCTCGATGGTGCACACACTGCACTTCCAAGGCTGGGAGTGGGTCGTGGCGGCGGTGTCGACGCCCGTTGTCTTCTGGTCCGGATACACCTTTCATCGCGCCGCCATTCTCAACATCAGGCATGGCTCGACCACCATGGACACCCTGGTGTCGATGGGGTCGACCGCCTCGTGGGTGTGGTCGGCGGTCGTGTTGTTGTTCGGCGTGGATGAGGGCCACATCTACTTCGAGACCGGTGCTGTAATCGTCACTCTGATCCTGCTGGGCAAGTGGTTCGAGGCCAGGGCAAAACGCCGCTCGGGCGACGCGATAAGGGCGCTCGCCGACCTGGGAGCGCGCACTGCACGGCTGGCCGACGGTACGGAGATAGCCCTCGACCAGCTTCAGGTCGGTATGCGATTTTTGGTGCGTCCCGGTGAGAAGGTGGCCACCGACGGGGTAGTCGTCGACGGTCGGTCGGCTGTGGACGAGTCGATGGTCACGGGCGAGCCGGTGCCGGTCGAGGTAGGCCCGGGCAGCGAGGTCATCGGCGCCACCATCAACACCAGCGGTGTCATCGAGGTCGAGGCCGTCCGAGTAGGCGCCGACACCGCCCTGGCCCAGATAATCCGACTCGTCGACGAGGCTCAGGGCAGCCGCGCCGAGGTTCAGCGCCTGGCCGACCGGGTTTCGGCGATCTTTGTTCCGACGGCCATGGGTATCGCGTTGCTGACGCTTGTCGCCTGGTTCGTCACCGGGCACCCCGCCAACGAGGCGTTTACTGCCGCAGTTGCGGTCTTGATAATCGCCTGCCCATGTGCGCTGGGCCTAGCCACACCTTTGGCGATCATGGTCGGCACCGGCAGAGGCGCACAGTTGGGCGTCATCATCAAGGGCGGCGAAGTCCTGGAAGACACCAGGGCCGTAGACGTGATCGTGCTCGACAAGACCGGCACGGTGACCGAGGGCAAGATGTCGGTTGCCTCGGTCTCGGCCCCTGGGCTCGACGCAGCTCAGGCCGCCCAGGTCAAAGGGATGGTCGCCAGCGTCGAGAACATGTCAGAACACCCGATCGCTCGGGCTATTGCAGCCATGTCGACAGACCTGGCGCCGGTGTCGGAGTTCGAGAACCTGGCGGGCAGGGGAGTCATCGGCGTGGTCGATGGACAACCGGTGCGCGTGGGCCGTCCGATGCTCTTCCAGCAGGTTTCGGCCGCACTCACCGCGGCCGCCGAGCAGGCCGAGAGCGCCGGCGCCACCGTGGTGTTCGGCGGCCGGGGCGACACCGCAGAGCTCGCAATCGCCGTGTCCGACACCATAAAGGCGTCGTCGGCGCGGGCGGTCGAGTCGTTCCACGAGCTGGGGTTGGAGGTCACCCTGTTGACCGGCGACAACAGGCGCGCGGCCAATACGGTCGGCGAAACCGTGGGTGTAGACCGGGTCATCGCCGAGGTGTTTCCCGAGGACAAGGCCAACGAGATCAAGGCGTTGCAGGCCGCGGGCCACCGCGTGGCCATGGTGGGCGACGGAATCAACGACGCTCCCGCGCTGGCGCAAGCCGACCTCGGAATAGCCGTGGGCACCGGCACCGATGTGGCTATGGAGGCTTCTGACCTGACGGTGGTGTCTGGCGACCTGCGCGCGGTCGCAGACGCCATCGCCTTGTCCAGGCGCACCCTCACGACCATCAAGGGCAACCTGTTCTGGGCGTTCGCCTACAACGCGGCGGCGATACCGCTGGCTGCCTTTGGGATCCTCAACCCCATGATCGCCGCCGCAGCGATGGGTATCTCGTCTGTGTTCGTCGTCACCAACAGCCTTCGGCTGCGTCGATTCGCCGGCTATCGGCCCCGCACAGGGCGCCAGCAAGGCCAAAACGCATCGCCGACCGAACCGCCAAGAGAAACGGAAGCAATCGCATGAGCGACACCATCGTGTTCGATGTACCGGGGATGAGCTGCGGCCACTGCGTGGCTTCGATCACCAAGGAAGTTCAGTCGGTTGACGGGGTGCAGTCAGTCGACGTCGACCTCGACACCAAGAAGGTCACGGTCGTCGGTGGCGAGCGCGGCGCATTGGTCGCGGCTATCGACGAAGCCGGATTCGATGTAGCGAGCTGACACCCGCTATCAAGGTGGCGTGCTGAACAAGTTCGATGACTATCCGATACACCAGACGCCCGAGCCGATAGCCCACCCGGCCGACTCCGACCGCAACTTCTACGACCGCACATGGTTCAACGGGTACTCGGCCGACGGCGGCCAGTACTTCGGCATAGGGATGGCGATCTACCCCTATCGAGGGGTGCTCGACTGTGCGTTCAGCACCGTCGAGCGCGGCGGCCGACAGCACGCGTACATCGCCAGCCGATCGGCCCCCCAGGAGCGCACCGACATGCAGGTGGGTCCGTTTCGAATAGAGATCATCGAGCCGCTGCGACGCAGCCGTGTGATCCTCGACGACAACGAGACCGGTCTGGCATGTGACCTCACGTTCTCGGCCCGCACGTCGGCGATACAGGAGAATCGCCAGACTCTGTGGTCGGGTGTGCGTCGGATCATGGACGCCACACGCATGGATGTGTTCGGCCGCTGGACGGGCACGGTCAAGACACCTGACGGCGAGTTCGAGGTCGACGACTGGTACGGAACCAAGGATCGGTCGTGGGGTGTGCGAGGCGTTGGCGAACCCGAGGGCGGTAAACCCAGCGGCGGTCGAGTGTTCTTCTTCCTGTGGGCCCCGTTGTTCTGGGACGACCACGTTTCGCATGCGATCTTCTTCGACGGGCGGCGCGGAGAGGCGTTGGCCAGAGAGGGACTGATCGCTCCGCTCTATGAGTCTGAACACGACATACCGTCGACGTTGGACGATCCGGCCGAGCGCATGGCCACTGCCCTTCATCGCGTCAAATATCACCAGGGCACTCGTCTGGCCTCATCTGCGGAAATAGATCTGCTTGGGCTCGACGGGTCGAAGCGTACGATTTCGCTCGAACCGCTTCTGCGGTTCCAGATGAAGGGTCTGGGATACAACCACCCGACCTGGAAGCAGGGCATGTACCACGGCGAGTTCGCCACCCACTACGAGGTCTATGAGCCCGACCAGCTCGATCTGCTGGCTCCCGACAACATCCACGTGCAACAGGTGGTGCGAGCCACCGACGGAGAGCGCAGCGGCATCGGAGTGCTCGAACAGATCGTGATCGGACCCTACGAGCCTGCCGGTTTCAAGGGCGCCCTCGACGGCGCCAGCTGAGGGGCGGTCCGGAAAACGGGCCAGGCCAGGTCCAACCGAAGCTGGACCTGGCCTGGTGCTCAACCTTCGCAGGCGGCCGCCTGAGCGTCGCTCAGTTGTTGAAAGTCAGCCCCGAGCGGATGCGGATGGGCGTGTGTGCTGCAGCCGATCCTGGCCCCGAGAAGCAATAGTTGCCGCACGTGTTGTCCATCAACAGCGTCTTGGTTGCCGCGTCCTTGATCATCAGGCGCACGACGTCGGGGCCCTTGTCCCATGGGAACGAGCCGCCACCCATCACCCACCAGTTGGAGGGCTTGCCGAGGTTGATTGTGCGCTTGCCGGTCTCGTCGGTGAACCTCATCCCCGCGGTCCGTTCCGAGGTGCAGGTCTCGTCGAAGCCGCCACTGAAGTTGCGGCCGTTCTTCCAGCGCCACATGCACACCTGGATGATGACCTCTCTGCTCGTGGGCTTGTCGAGGATCTCGATCTCGAGAATGGCATCACCACCACTGACGATGTTGGGGCTGCGCCAGTTGCCGTGATCAATCCAGTTCGGCGTCCAATAGACCGAGTTGGTCGCGGTCTGAGTCTGCGATGCCCAAACCGTAACGGCGTTACCCGACGGCACCGGCGGGTTGGTCGTCGTGGTGGTGGTGGGCTTTTGGGTTGTGGTGGTTGTCGGCTTTTGGGTTGTGGTGGTTGTCGGCTTTTGGGTTGTGGTGGTTGTCGGCTTTTGAGTAGTGGTCGTGGTGGTCGGCTTCTGCGTTGTTGTGGTGGTGGTCGGCTTCTGCGTTGTTGTGGTGGTGGTCGGCTTCTGCGTTGTTGTGGTGGTCGTCGCAGTGGCCACGATGTTGGTGCGAATCGCCACGTCGACAGTTCCGGGAGTGTCGGGCGAGCTCACGGCGTCGCCCCCGAACCGGGTCAGCTCGCCACTGGTCGACGCGAGCACATAGCCGCCTTCGCCGTCTGGGGAAGCACCCACGATGTCGCTGCGCCCGGTGCCGCCGACAGAGCCTGCGAACACCATGCCGAAGGCGAACACTCCACCGTCGCCACCGATGAGGCCGTAAGAGTCGGAGTCGGGGCCCTGGATTGCATCGACGATGGGGCGGTCGAGCGCTGCGCCGGGAGGCAAAACGCCGGGCACCGACCCGGCAAAGGTCGCGTCGCCGAACGCGAACACGCCACCGTCATCGTGGAACACGCGATAGCCGGCGCCGGTGATCTGAATCGCCACGGCGCGGGTGCCGGTGTCTCCGGCAACTTCGGGTACCGAGCCGTACCAGGGGAGCGTGACCGGAATGGCAAAGACGCCGCCGTCGGCGGCGAGGAGGTAGTAGCCCGCATCGTCGGCTGCGGCAGCAATGGCCACGATTGGCTGATCCAGAGCAACCCAGCTGACGTCGCCGAAGTACTTGGCATCGCCGTGGGCAGTGACCAAACCGTCGGCGTGGGCGACCCAGTAGCCCTGCCCGGTCGATGTAACTGCCAGCCCGACTGCAGGCGACGCCGACATGGAGTCGCCGAAGTCGGGGGCGCCGCCGAACGCGATGACGTCACCGGACGCGGTGACGAGCCATCCAGAGCCATCTGCGCCCGCGGCGCGCGACGGAGCCGCAACAAGAGCGAGGCTTGAAACGAGCAGAACAAGGGCCGCGAAAGCCTTCGAGACGCTACGCAAATACATTGAGCGACCTTTCGATCTCGGAGAGTGGTCGAATGCTTAGCATGGGTGGCACGGCTAAATCTAGTCTCGTCGCCGATTTGGTCCACCGCCGGGGCTGTACACCCGGCCGGACTCTATCAATTGGCCGGACTCGAGTCTCG
>JAGQSP010000182.1 GCA_020439485.1 Acidimicrobiales bacterium
CGCCGTCGGCGACATCGAGCGCCAGTACGGCCGTGACGGTCGTGTCGCCGTTGTCGTGGATCGACTGGATGAACGCCTGGTTGGGTGCGTTGTCGGTGTCGGGGTGGTCTGGCCTGGTTACGCCGTCGTCGTTGCGGTCGATCCCGAGATCACCGTTGGAATGGATCGAGTTGATCAGCACGGCGGTTTCGCGTGCCGCTCCGGCGGCGAACGACACCCCGTCGCCGCCGTTGTTGGCGATGATGTTCGCTTCGGCGGGCGATTCGGTACCGATGATCGTCGTCGCTGCTGCACCCTCGACCGAGATGCCGTGCCCGCCGTTGGGAACCGCGGTCAGCCCGTCGGTGCCGACGCCGAAGCGGTTCTCGTAGACGAGGTTGAAGTCACTGCCCGCGTCGGCAACGACCAATCCCTCGGCGGTGTTACCCGAGATCGTGTTCTGGAGGATGGTGCTGAGGGCGCTGGCGTTCTCGATTCGCACACCCGTGTTGTTCGCGACGGCCGTCAATCCTGTCGAGTCGACACCGATGAGATTGTTGCGAACCGTGTTTGCGTTGCCGGACGAGTTCAGACGAATGCCGGCGCCGGCGTTGCCCGAGATGATGTTGGTCAAGTCGGCCGAAGCACCGCCTATGGTCGTGCCCTGGGCACCAGAAGCGATGGACACGCCGTCGTCGCCGTTGCCCAGCGCCGCCAGACCATCGACCGCCAGCCCGATCATCGACCCTGCGATTGCGACCCCGGCTGCGGTGGCTCCGACGAGTTCGACGCCGTTTCCAGTGTTGGCGCTGAATACCGAGCGATCGCCAGGGGTGGCGCCGCCGACCTGAACGCCAGCGCCTTCGATGCGCAGCCCGGTGCCGTTGGCGTTGACGCCGGTTCCATCGATTGTGGTTCCGGACCAGACGTCGGCGATCACAGCTCCGGTGGCCGTGGGCGAGGCCAGCACTGCAGCGCCTGCGAAGCCGCCGATGGTCAGGCCACGAACCGTTGTGTTGGTTCCCGTCAGCGTCAAGCCGTCGGCAGCCCCTGCGGCCGATCCGTCGATCTCGATCGTGTGGGTGCCGTTCAAGGCCGAGGGAGCGGTCGCAGTGTTGGGGGTGTGGCCAGCCTGGGTCGCGGCGTCGACGATGACGTCTCCGCCCACCGGGGGCAGAGCGGAGGTGGGCGAGATGGTCCAGTAGCTGGGAACGGGCGTGTAGCCCGCGTCCGACGTCGGGATGTCGAATGTGACGGCCTGGGTCCCGGCCAGAGCATTGGCTTCCTCGACCGCTGCCCTGAGCGTGCACTCGGGGTCGCCCTCGCTGTTGAGTGCGCCGGTGTCGCAGACCCCGTCGCCGGCCGCGAGGTCGGTCGCGTCGCCCGAGGAGTTGACAGGCAAAGCCAGTGTCAGGTCGACGGTATAGATGGCGCCGCGGTTCGAGCCGCTGCCCTCGTCATACCGTGCACCGGCGACGAAGCCAATGGTGCCGTCGCCGTCGAGATCACCGGTGCTTGCCAGCGCAACACCGAACTGGGCTCCGTCGTCTATCGGTGTGGCCAACCCTCCCTCAGAGGCGCTGATCTTGGTGCGGTGCTTCACCGTTCCGTCGGGGTTGAGGCTCAGAACGTAAACAGCGCCGCGATCAGCACCTCCGTCGTCGTCGCCCATCGCTCCGACGGCGAGGTCTGGAACGCCGTCACCGTCCAGGTCGCCTAGACCCGCAGCGCCAATGCCGAAGTAATCGGCGCCCTCCAGGGCTGTGGCTAGGCCACCCGCAACCGAGCTGATCTTCTGCTCCGACTTGACCGTGCCGTCGCCGTTCAGCATCAGCACATACAAGCCACCTGCGGCGCTCGCTCCGTCGTCGGCGCCATAGGAACCGACCGCGATGTCGGTGATCCCGTCGAGATCGACATCGCCCAGCGCCGTGACCGCCGAACCGAAGTAGTCGCTGGAGCTCAGCGGTCCTGTGAAGCCGCCCGAGGTTGCCGAGATCTTCTGCTCGTCCTTTACGGTGCCGTCGGGGTTGAGGAACAAGATGTAGACGGCGCCGGCGAAGCCCGCTCCGTCGCTGTCGAACACGGCGCCTACTGCAAGGTCGTTCACGCCGTCGCCATCGTGGTCGCCGATGCCTGCGGCCGAGAAACCGAACCTGTCGGCGGGGTCGAGGGGCCCTGCGATGCCACCGGAGGTTGCCGAGATCTTCTGCTCGTCCTTTACGGTGCCGTCGGGGTTGAGGAACAAGACATAGACGGCGCCCACTCCAGATCCACCATCGTCGTCGGCCAGCGCGCCGACCGCGATGTCGTTGACGCCATCGCCGTCGATGTCGCCCACACCCGCGACGCTGGAGCCGAAGTCGTCGTTGTCGTCGAGCGGGCCAACAAATCCACCCGTGGTCGAGCTGATCTTCTGTTCGGCCTTGACGGTGCCGTCGGGGTTCATGAACAGGATGTAGACCGCTCCACGGTTGGGTCCGCCATCGTCGTCACTGTTGGCGCCGACCACATAGTCGTCTGTGCCGTCGCCGTCGATGTCGCCGATGACAGCGACGCTGTTGCCGAACGCGTCGCCGTTGTCGAGCGTCGCCGCCAACCCGCCTTCTGCGTCGGCGACGATCTGGTCAGCGCTAACCAGCCCATAGGTCGGCATCGAAGGCGCGTCCAGGTAATCGGGGGTGCCGTTCCAGTCGCTGTCGAGGGCGTCGCGTGGGTCGCCGTCTGCGTTGGGGTCTGCACTCTCGGACGCAGTCGGTATCCCGTCGTTGTCGTCGTCTGGGTCGAGGTAGTCGGGCGTCGTGTCGCCGTCGGTGTCAGGCCCCGGGTTGGTCGACGCATCGTTGTCCAGGTCGGTGTTGGCGTCCTCTTCGTTGTCACAGAGCCCGTCAGCGTCGCTGTCGGTGCAGGCGGCCGCCGTTGCGGTGAACGTCGCCGAAAACTCAGAGGTCGATCTGTAGGTGGGGCCCGCAGACTCCTCGGTGGCTGTGAGCGAGACCAGGTCACCGACCAGGCCCGGATACACGAGCTGGAACGACTCGGAACCCGATCCGGTGTGGGTAACGGTCGTGGCCGTCTCGAACTGTTCACCTTCGCCGTAGCCACTCGAGTCTGCGCCCGACGGGTTGGTGAACAGTTCTATGCGATAGTCGCCCGCCGGCACGTCAAGGTCGAAGTCGACCGTTACGTTGCCTCCCGATTCGGCCGCCGCAGTGATGACAGGGTGGTTGAGCAGGTCGTTGGGGCCGCTGTCGACGTCGTTGGCGTCGTTGGCCGTGACCCCGTTGCCGTCCTCGGTGCCGCCGCCGATGTCGATGGCAAGGCCGCCGTTGCCGAAGATGGTGTTGCCCACGATCGAGTGTGAGCCGCCGGTCACGTACACCGCGTCCAGCACGTTTGCGGTGATGGTGTTGCCCTGGCCGGCCGCTGTGCCTCCCAGGATCGTCTCGGTTGCGGTGGCCAGGATGACCCCGTTGAAGCCGTTGCCCAGGCCCGTCTTGCCGAGCTGGTTGCCCTGGACGACGGTGCCCGTCGCTCCGCCATCGACCGACACAGCCGTCAGTGTGTTGGCGGCGATCGTGTTGCCTGAACCCGAGCCGCCGATCACAACACCGGTCGCGCCCGAGACCAGAACACCGGTGTCGTTGCCCATCGCGACTGTGCCGGTGGGGTCTGTGCCGATGAAGCTGTTCGTCACCGTGCCGGTGGCCCCAGCGTCGAAGTGGACGCCAACGGTCGCGTTGTTGGACGACACGACGTTGTCGACGCTTGCACTTCCGCTGGTGATCGTGATGCCCGCAGCGCCGTTGCCCGCCGCACTGCCGTCGGGCAGGACACCCACCCACGTGGCTTCGATCGTGTGACTGCCGCCCGAGTACATCGCCACGCCGTTCAGAGCGTTGACGATGCTGAGGCCTGCTATCCGCGAATCGGTTGCGCCGATGCCGATACCGCCACCTCCGCCGGTCGCTGTGCCATCGACCACCACCACCGGGTCGACATAGCCGGGCTGGGTCGTCGCGTCGATGTCGACCCCAACGATGTCGGGGTAGTTGGACGCCTGACCGATGACCCAATAGGCCGGCGACCCGCCGACGTAGCCCGCTTCGCTCGTCGGGATGTCGAAGTGGATGGTGTCGATGCCGGCCGAAGCGTTGGCCTCCTCGATGGCGGCTCGCAGGGTGCATTGGGGGTCGCCCTGGGTGTTCAGCGCGCCGGTGTCGCACACGCCGTTGCCGGCCGACAGGTCGGACGCGTCGCCCGTCGAGTTGACTACGACGACACCGGTCGCCGTCAGGTCGAACACATAGAACGCACCCGCGTCGAGCGACCCGTCGTCGTCGTTGACCGCCGAGATGACGACGTTCAACGTGCCGTCGCCATCGAGGTCACCCAGCGATGCGACGTTCGAACCGAAATAGTCGAAGTTCTCGAGCGGCCCGGCGACACCGTTGGATCCCGACCCGAACGCCGCCTCTCCAATGACCGAACCCGAAGCGTCGAGGTTCAGCAGCAGCACCAGCCCGCGGTCGTTGCCGCCCAGATCGGCCTGAGGGGCTCCGACCATGATGTCGGGATTGCCGTCCTGGTCGGCGTCGCCCACACC
>JAGQSP010000183.1 GCA_020439485.1 Acidimicrobiales bacterium
ACAGAGGCCATGCGGTCGTAGTCGTGCAGTTCGATGCCCAGCATCTCGGACTTGGCCCGATACCAGCGCTGCGGGATGTCATAGCGAGAGACGACCGCTTCGACGAGGGCCTCGACCGACTGGTCGGTGGCCTCGTTGGCCAGGTTGCGGCTGGAGACCCAGGACGGATACGAGCGCAGCCGGTCGTCGGTGGCCTTGTCGGCCAACAACGTGTTGAAGATGAAGGCGCGGGTCGACAGTGTGGGCCGAAGTCCGGCCGACACCGCATCGGCCACCGCCTTGCGAACCTGGGCGTCGGGTGACGTGAGCTGCGCCAGGGCCTGCATCAGCGCAACCGGCTGTTCCTCGCCCACGGAAACCGTGATCTCGGATGCGAGCTGGCTGAACAGCCGCGACCACGCCGAAGAACCGGTGACCGACTTTTCGGTCAGCAGGGCCTCTTCGGGCTCGGACAACAGATGCTGGCGGTAGCGCCTGAGCGAGCGCAGATAGTGCGCACAGAATTCGAGCCCGTCGCCGGCCAACAACCGCTCTACCATGTCGTCTTCGAGTGCCGCCCATTCGAGTTCTACGAACAACATCTGGGTGGCAAGTCGTGCGCTTCGCTCCTGCACCGACTGCATGAGGGCACCGTCTGTGGTGTCGACCGAGAACCGCAACTGCGCGTAGCTGCCCGCGCGGTACACCGCCTCTTCGATGGCCTCTACCTGGTGCATCAACCGGGCCAGTTCGGCCGAATCGATGGTGTTCAGCCGGCCCTTCCACGACTGGAGCTCGGCTACCCCCGCCTCGGCATCGGCCAACCACGCATCGACCGATTCGGCCGCGGACAATCCGTCGCGCACGACCAGATCGTCGATCTGCCATGCGACGTCGGATGCCGCCAGGTCTCGTTCATCCTTCAATCTCTGCATCCAATCCCAGGCAGCATCTATCTGAGAGTCCAGCGAAGCCAGATCACCGCCGTTGTCGACGACAAAATCGGCCATCTCCAGGCGAGCCTCGCGGCTGGCCTGGTTTGCGATGCGAGCGCGGGCGTCGGCCTCGTCGAACCCGCGATGCTGGACCAGGCGGCCGACCGCCACATCGACCGGGCAGTCGACCACCAACACACCGGCCATGTCGTACCGGGGCTTGCCACCCTTGTCGCGGCCTTCGGCCAGCAGCGGCACATCGAGAATCACTATGTCGCCGGCGCCGGCAGAGGTGATCTGGCGGTTCATTTCCTTGCCGACCAGCGGGTGAACGATCTCGTTCAGCGCCTTCAGCTGATCGGCATCGTTGAACACGATTGCGGCCACGGCAGCCCGATCGATGCGCCCGTCGTCGGCCAGGATCGTCTGCCCGAAATGGGCGACCATGGCCTCGTACGCGGCCTGACCGGGCTCTTGCAGCTGGCGGGTTATGGCGTCGGCGTCAACAACGACAGCGCCGCGCTCTGAGAGCGCGGCGCTGACCGTCGATTTGCCACTGCCGATACCGCCCGTGAGGCCGATGACCGGCATGGATTTTCAGTCCTCGGCGGGCTCGTCGTCGCCGAGCACGCCAGCCGGGTCGTCGCCCGCGCCGTACTCTGCAACCGCCTGCCGGTAGGCCTCTTCGCCGTACTGCTCGTAGTACTCGCGCCAGGCCTGGCGGGCTTCCTCGGTGTAGTCGACGACACCGTCGTCGTTGGTGGTGAGGGTGCCGTCGCCGATGTAGTTGCCGTCGGCGTCGTACATGTCTTCGCCGAAGGCTTCCTGGTACTCGGCAGCGACCACACCACCCTCGGCAGCCTGCTTGATCGACAGGCTGATGCGGCGACGCTGNNGGTCGAGATCGATGATCTTGACCCAGAGCTCTTCGCCGGGGGTGACGACCTGCTCGGGCAGGTCGACGTGATGTGCCGACATCTCCGAGATGTGGACCAGACCCTCGATGCCTTCGCCCACCTGGACGAACGAGCCGAAGGGCACCAGCTTGGTGACACGGCCATAGACGAGCTCGCC
>JAGQSP010000022.1 GCA_020439485.1 Acidimicrobiales bacterium
CGGGGGCATGGGCATCATCGAGACCAGCTCTGGCGACCTGCCAACGATCCGAGAAGAGATCGCCAAGATGCGTGATCTCACCGACAAGCCATTCGGCGTCAACATCGCCCAGGCGTTCGTTCGCGACCCTGCCATCGTCGAGTTCGTGGCCGAAAACGGCGTCGAATTCGTGACCACTTCGGCCGGCAACCCCATGAAGTACACCCAGGCCCTGAAAGACGCAGGCATCACCGTGTTCCACGTGGTGCCCACGCTCGACTCGGCCTTGAAGGCCGTCGATGCCGGCGTCGACGGCCTGGTGGTCGAAGGCGCTGAAGGTGGCGGCTTCAAGAACCCGCGAGACGTTTCGACGATGGTGTTGCTGCCGCTGGTGAGGTCGCGCGTCGAGGTGCCCATCATCGCCGCCGGCGGCATCGTCGACGGGCGCACCATGGCTGCGGCGTTTGCGCTGGGCGCCGAAGCGGTGCAGATGGGAACCCGCATGGTCGCCGCGGCCGAGTCTCCCATTCACGACAACTGGAAGAACGCCATCGTGGCGGCCAAAGACACCGACACCGTGATGCTGAACCGCCACACATCACCGTCGTTGCGAGCGCTGCGGACCACCACGGCCGAAGCTCTCGAGTTCGACACCGAGACGAACGCCATGGCCACGCTGGCGGCGCGTCCCCTCGACCTGTACTTCGGGGGCGACATGGAGGCCAGCCTGGCCCTGTGCGGACAGGTGGCCGGCCGCATCGACGCCATAGAGCCCGTTGCCGACGTTCTCAGCTCGTGCGCAACCGAATGCCTCGAAGTCCTGGGCGAGCTGACAGCTCGTTATGTGACACCCGCCTAGTCAACAGCCCTCAGCGGCAGGTCAGAATTCTCAGCGGTAGCGTCCGACCAGTTCGGCGAATTCGGCAGCCATCGATGTCAGCTCCTCGGCCGCGGCGCGGGTGCTGGCGGTCGAGCGCTGCGTGTCGGATGCCGCCAGCGCCAGATCGCTGATGCTGTTGGCGATGCCGTTGGTCTTGTCGGCGGTCTCTTCGATGTTGCGACCGATCTCCGACGTGGTGACCGACTGCTCTTCGACCGCACCCGCGATCGACATCGATATCTCGTTGATGCGAGCGATGGTCTCGCCCACCCGCTGACTGGCGGCAACGGCCCCAGCCGTGTCGGCCTGGATCGCCTCGATGCGTTCGGCGATCTCCTGGGTGGCCTCGGCCGTCTGGCTGGCCAACTCCTTGACCTCGCTGGCCACCACGGCGAAACCCTTGCCCGCAGCACCGGCCCGGGCCGCTTCGATCGTCGCGTTGAGAGCCAGCAGGTTGGTCTGCTCTGCGATCGAGTTGATCAACAAGATCACATCACCGATCTGCTGGCTCGAATCACCCAGCTTGGCGATGGTGGCCGACGTCTCCTCTGCAACGGCGACGGCATTGCTGGCGACCGTGGCCGCCTCCGACGCGTTCGAAGCGACGTCGCGGATCGTTGCGTTCATCTCCTCGACCGCCGCAGCGATGGTCGAAACCCGGTGCGACACCTCGTCGCCGGCTGCCGACGCCACGCCGGCCTCGGCCGCGGTGCGGTCGGCACCCTCGCCAACAGCCATCGACACCGATGTCAGCTCTGACGCCGCCGCAGCCAGCCGCTGAGACGAGCGGTTCATGTGTCCGACCATGTCGCTCAATGAGGCGACCATGGCGTCGAACGAACGTCCAACCCCACCCGGTATTCCGTGGTCGACGTTGATGTCGCCATTTGCGATTGCGTCGGCTTCGGCCGCCACCGCCGAAAGCACATCCGTCATCGAGTTGAAGGCGCTGGCCAGGCCGTCGATGAAATCTCCCTGGTCCTCGGGCATTCGCTCGACATCGAGTTCGCCCGCGGCGATTGTCTCGGCGGCCTGGGTGAAGCGACGCAGCTGGCCCAACAAGCCGAGCAACACCGAGGCACCGAATCCGAACATCATGATCCCCAGCACGCCGGCACCGACCACGGCAGCGGCCCGCGACGCGTTGGCTGCGCTGCTGGCCTCGGCCAGAGCATCATCAGCGACGCCCGAATCGATCTGGGCGATCGCTGCCTGAGCGTCGTCGATGCGGCTGATCGTGGCGTTGGATCGGGTCACCACCACCGCCGCCAGAACGCTCATGAATCCGACGACGACAATCGTTCCGACTATCAGACGACGCTTGACTGTGAGCACGAGTTCTCCTCGATGTCCCGGCGACCGCACACCATCTGAACAGTCGGCAGTGTGCGCTCGCAGGTGAGGAGATCAGGGCAAGAGGGTCTTCGTCTTGCCCGAGTAGCTGCGGTAGGCGGCCTCGATCAGGAACGAAACGCCAACCAGGCCGCCTGCCAAGAGCACCGACACGATGCTGTCTTGGGAGGCCTGAATCAGCAGCGCAACGATGGCGACGGCGCAACCGACGGCACCGAGCATCGGAAACCACAGCGCCTCGTCGCCGTCGCGCAGGCGGATGTGGGCCAGGTTGACAGCTCCGAACACGATCAGGAACCCGACGCTGCCCACGGTCGAGATGCTGCTGAGATCGACCGTGTTGGCTATGACCAGCGTCAGGGCACTGGTTATCAGCAGTCCTTCGGCGACCCCACCGCGCATCCGCTGCGAGAACGGTTCGGGCAGCTCGCCCGACTTGGCGACGCTGAAGGTGAGGCGGGTGGCGCCGTACAGGGTGGCGTTGATCGCGGATGCGGTCGACAACACCGCCGCCACGCCTATGACCGTGAAACCGAACTGGCCGAACCGGGGCCGGGCCGCCTCGGCCAGCGCGAAGTCGGCCGCCGACTGGATCTCCGACAGCGACAACACACCCACCGTCACCACTGCGACCAACACGTACAGCACCGTCACACTCAGGACCGAGATACCAAAGGCCTTCGGCAACACCTGGCCGGGGTCGGACATGTCCTCGGCCGAGTTGGCGATCAGCTCGAAACCCTCGTAGGCGACGAAGATCAGCATTCCCCCACCCACGATGGCCAGCGGCGAAGCCCATTCGCTGGGCGCAAGACGCCCGGGCTGCACAACCGTGAGACCCGCGGCGACGAACACGACCAGGATCGTGATCTTGATGAGCACGATCCACTCCTCGGCGCGTCCCACCGCAGCGGCGCTGGCCGCGTTCAGCGCGGTGAGCCCGATGACCGAGCCGCTGAGGGCCGCGTTGAAGGCCCAGCCGGGCGGATTGCCCGGCAACAGCGTCACGAAATAGCTGCCGAACGCCGACGCGTACAACGACAGCATGATCACGTAGCTGAGCCACAACAAGACGTTGAGGCCCCCGCTCAGAAGCCCACCGCCGAATGCCTCGTTGAGATAGACGATGGTGCCTCCCCTACTGGGGAACCTGACCGCCAGCTTGGCGTAAGAGGTGGCGGTCAGCCCGGCGACCACTCCAGCCAGCAGGAACGCCAGTGGCGCGGCGCTCTGAGTCAGCTCGACCGACAAACCGAGCACCGCGAAGATGCCGCCTCCGACCATGCCGCCAACGCCGATGGAGACCGCTCCCCACAGCCCCATCGCGTCCGAATCAGACGACATAACCCTGCAGAGAGTCGTTGGCCGACAGCGCCGGATCTCGCTGGGCCGGGTCGCCGAACCCGCCGCCGCCTGGCAGCTCGAGCACGACGCGACGCTCGGCAGGAATCAGCTGTTTGCCCTTTGAGCGGAAAGGCGAACCATCGTCCAGGTACACACGGCCGGGTGCTCCGTTGCCGCCACCGTGTCTTCCCCTGGCCGGGTGATCGACCCGATCGAACATCGCCGAGAACACGAGCTGGTAACCGTCGGTGGCCCCTATCTCGATGACCTGTCCCAGGCCGCCCCGCATGCGTCCGGCTCCGCCACTGTTCTCGCGGATCTCCTTGCGCCAGATGATGATGGGCCCGACCTGCTCGGTGGCTTCGGTGCTCATCGTCATCACCCCCGACGGGAACGCGGTTGCCGTGAGCCCGTCGAGGCCGGGCCGGGCCCCGCTGCCCCCGCTGTTGAACATCAGCAACTCGACCGGGGGACGCGGCGCACCCTCGGGGTCGGCGGCGCGGGCGCTGGCCTGGAAGTTCCACAGTGCGCCGGCGCCCTCGGCGGGAACCCGCTCAGGAAGCACCTGGGCCAGCGCACCCAGGCACAAGTCGGTGACGAAGTGGCCGATGATGTGGCGAACAGCGACCGGATCTGGGTGGGTTGCGTTGAGGATGACCCCGTCGGGCGCCGACACGGTGAATGGCGCCAGCGACGCATGGTTGTTGGGCAATTCCGGCGCCAGGGCCACGATCATGCCGTAGGTGAAATAGGCCTCCGCATAAACGAGGGGGACGTTGATGCCGTAGCGGCTGGTGGGCGAAGTGCCGGCGAAATCGGCGTGCATTCCGTCGGGCCCGACGTCGAGGGTCACCTCCAGGCGCACCGGTTCGTCGTAGCCATCCACCGTCATCTGGTTGCGACAGGTTCCGGCGGGGACCTCGGCCAACGCGGCCCGCACCGCCTGGTGGGTGCGGTCGAAGATGAACTCGGTCAGCTCTGCGAGGTCGGCCATTTCGAACTCGTCGAGCATCTCCAGCAGGCGCCGCCGGCCCGTCTCGTTCGACGCGGCCAGACCGTGGATGTCGCCCACCACCTGGTCTGCCTCGCGCACGTTGTTGCGAACGATGTTGACCAGGTCGCGGTTCAGCTCCCCACGATGCGCCCACTTCATGATCGGGATGCGGATGCCCTCCTCGTACACCTCGGCAGCGTCGGGGCCGTACCCACGCCCGCCGACATCGACCACGTGTGAGGTCGAAGCGAAGAAGCCGATCAACCGGTCGCCCCTGAACACCGGGGTGGTGACGGTGATGTCGTGCAGGTGGCCGGTGCCCTTCCACGGGTCGTTGGTTATGTACACGTCGCCGTCGAACATGGCGTCGCGGCCGATGTCGTCGATGAAGTGACCCACCGAGGCCGCCATGGTGTTGACGTGTCCGGGGGTGCCCGTGACCGCCTGGGCCACGAGCCTGCCCTGGGCGTCGAACACCCCGGCCGACAGGTCGCCCGCCTCACGAACCGACGTCGAGAACGAGGTGCGCACCAGTGTCTTGGCCTGCTCCTCGACTATGGCGATGAGGCGATTCCACATGATCTGGCTGCCGATCAGGTCGGTCCCAGACGATCGGCTGCTGGCCCCGTGCGCGCCGTCGTGGACTCCGGAGCGCCTGGTGACGCGCAGGGTTCCGTCGCCCTGCACCACGGCTACGTGGTGGGCGGCCAGCACGGTGGTGGTCTGTGTCTCGACGACGATGGCGGGGCCGATCACCGTCGAGCCCGCCTGCAGGTCGCCTCTTTGCACCACGGCCGCGTCGACCATCTGTCCCGCCACAGGGTCGTATACCCGACGGGTCTTATCGACCGCCACCGGCTCGGCGGCGTCGTGGGTTTGGGCTGCTTCGACCGCACCGACCACCGACGCGACCCTCACCGCCCAGCTGACCGCCTCTACCGCCAAGCCGTCTATGGCACGGCCGAAGAAGCGCTCGTAGGTCTTCTCGAACTCGGTCACCAACGCGTCGGCCGCCACCGAATCGAAGCGGCCGTCGGGCACGGCCACGGGTATCTCCCAACCCTGGCCGCGATAGCGCATCGACACCTGACGTTCGACGACCACGGAGGCGTCGGTGCCCTTGCGCACGAACGAATGCGCCTCGGCCTCCAG
>JAGQSP010000184.1:0-898 GCA_020439485.1 Acidimicrobiales bacterium
GCAGCTACTCGACGAACCCCGACGGTGCAACCCGCATCCTCGAGTTCCGCGAGATGGTCAAGGCGCTCAACGAGAGCGGCTTGCGGGTGGTGATGGACGTGGTCTACAACCACACCAACTCCTCGGGCCAGGCGCCCAAATCGGTGCTGGACAAGATCGTGCCCGGCTACTACCACCGCCTGGACGACAAGGGCGCCGTGGCGACCAGCACGTGCTGCCAGAACACGGCCAGCGAGCACAACATGATGGAGAAGCTCATGATCGACTCGGTCGATACGTGGGCGACGGCCTACAAGGTGGACGGCTTTCGCTTCGACCTGATGGGCCACCACATGAAGCGCAACATGGTCAAGCTGCGCGACAACCTGGATAGCCTGACAGTCGCCAACTCGGGTGTGGACGGCAAGGAGATCTACCTCTACGGCGAGGGCTGGAACTTCGGCGAGGTGGCTGACAATGCCCGCGGCGAGAATGCGACCCAACTCAACATGGCCGGCACGGGCATTGGCACCTTCAACGACCGCCTGCGCGACGGCGTGCGCGGCGGCGGCCCCTTCGACAACCGCGACGACCTGGTGCGCAACCAGGGCTTTGCCAACGGCCAGTACTACGACCCCAACGCGCTGAGCGCCGGCCTGCCCAACGCCCTGCAAACGCTGCTGCACCAGATCGACCTGATCAAGGTCGGCATGACCGGAAACCTGGCCGCCTACCAGTTGATCGATGCCCAGGGCAACCTGGTGACCGGTTCCGAGGTGGACTACAACGGCTCGCCCGCTGGCTACACCGAAGATCCGCAGGAAGACATCAACTACGTGTCGGCCCACGACAACCAGACCTTGTGGGACATCAACACCTACAAGATCCCCACCGAACGCACGCCGGCCGAGCGGGTGCG
>JAGQSP010000184.1:1069-1625 GCA_020439485.1 Acidimicrobiales bacterium
CGGGCGTCAACCAGGACAACTGGTATCTGATGACACCGCTGTTGTCCAACCCCGACATCGCGCCGCTGCCTGCTGACATCCAACTGGGCACGACGATGCTGCAGGAGTTGTACGAGATCCGCTACAGCTCGCCGCTCTTCCGCCTGCAAACCGCAGAGGAAGTCGAGAACCGGCTGACCTTCTACAACAATGGCCCCGACCAACTGCCGGGCCTGATCGTCATGGGTCTGTCAGACGCGGCCGAACCGGACATCGACGCGGGCCGCGAGCAGATCGTGGTGCTGATCAACGCCAACGACGAGCCGCAGACCTTCTCCGATGCATCCTTCGCCGGCATGGACCTGGCGCTCGATCCAATCCAGGCCAACGGCGCGGACGATGTGGTGAAGACCGCGAGCTTCGACCCGTCGACCGGTTCGTTCACGGTACCAGGCCGCACGGCGGTGGTCTTCGATGACTTCCTCGGCCTGGTGGGCACGGTCACACAGACGCCAAGCACCAACCCGACAGTCATCGGCACCTACATCGACGTCGATGTCAACGTCACCAACTACGG
>JAGQSP010000184.1:1802-1988 GCA_020439485.1 Acidimicrobiales bacterium
TCGCGGTCGCATGGTCCGGTGAGTTCCCGACCGGCGAAACTATCGACTTCGGCTTCGCTGTCCAGGTAACCACCAGCAGCGGCGAAGTTCAAACCTCGGTCGCGCTGTTCGACGGCGCCACCTTCGTCACGAGCTTCGACAGCGACGCGCTGACCATCGTGGACAACAGCACGTACCCGGTCAATC
>JAGQSP010000185.1 GCA_020439485.1 Acidimicrobiales bacterium
CTCTACCGAGTGCTACCCGACCCATCTGGCAGGTACTACGGGCCAGGCGACTCCGATCAGAACATCTGGTTCGGATGGCGATTTGGGCAGGCGTTCCGAGAATGGAACCTGATTCCGCTCAGATTCGAAGACATGCTTGTCCCATTCGGATTCGACGTCGTCCTGGTCGATGGCTACCTCCCACTGTGGGTCTCCGGTTGGTTCAACCTCATCGCACCACCTGTACTCGCCTACAACCTGACCCTCAGCGTCATCGCTATGGTCAACTACTTCGCTTTTCTTGCCGTGGCCCGCCAGGCGACGTCGAGTCGCTTCGTAGCGATGGTGGCGGCGTTGACTACCGCCACTGCTCCCGTTCTGATGACCCGGTTCACTGGACACATCCAACTCGCCTGTGCCTTCACCATCGCGTTGCTTTTTCGCGAAGCCCTGTTGACCGCTAGCGGAGGCCTGGACGGTTCGACAGTCGCCCGACGATCAGCGAGGTTGGCCGCATTGGTAGTCATAGCCTTCCTTTGTTCGGTCTATTTCTTCTTCGCTGGACTTGCCGTCTACCTGCTGACGCTCACCCTTCTCGGTCAACTCCGAAAGCGATACTTGCTGTCGGTGGCCCTAGCCGGACTCGTAGTAACTGCGGTGCTCGCTCCACTGGCGCTGGCTCGCGTAGGGCTTGAGCGCAGCGAGCGGGCGGCGCGAACGATCGAGGAGCAAGCTAGCCGCGAGGTGTTCTATGACGTAACGACGCGTGTGTACTCAGCTGACATCCTCAGCGTTGCGATACCCAGCGACCCGACCCTACTGTCGCTAGGCGAAGCGGAGTTTGCCGACCTACCCCGGACTGGCGAGACACTAACGTTTCCGGGATACGTAGCCTTGTTCGCCCTCGTCGCCGGGGCGATTGTTCACCATCGATTCAGGGTATTGGTGGCCGTCCTAGCGCTGGGCACGGTCGCAGTTTCACTAGGCCCCATTCTACGCTTCGACGGCTACGAACAAGCGGTATTCGGCGACAACGTCGGCTACATGCCCTACGAGCTGGTTCGTCGAATGCCAGTTCTAGATGCAATGAGGGCCCCATCTCGTTTCGCTCTAGCCCTCCCCCCGATCGCCGCGCTCGCAATCGCGTCGCTCGGGGATCGCGCTCTCGCTCAATTCAGCTGGACACGCACCCGCGTCGGGATGTGTGTGATCGGCCTGCTCGCCGCAGGCCTTTCAAGCGTCTCGATTCTAGATCTCGTAGCGACCGATGGCCTGTCGATACCGCATGCGCTCGAAGGCATCGACGAGAGAGCCAAACCCGAGGACGCAATCCTGGTAGTGCCAACCGACTGCCGTGGCATTGAGGTCATGTATTTGCACCTGCAAGTCTCCTCGAGGTTGCCGATGG
This sequence comes from Acidimicrobiales bacterium, assembly GCA_020439485.1. Taxonomy (GTDB): domain Bacteria; phylum Actinomycetota; class Acidimicrobiia; order Acidimicrobiales; family Poriferisodalaceae; genus JAAETH01. The sequence goes on from JAGQSP010000185.1 coordinate 1,388, forward strand.
TCGGGTGCGGTCCGCAGTTCCAGTCCTTGCCATGGGCCTCGGAGCTGCGCCCTTATTTGGAGCACCCGTCGATGACGGCGCTCCGTTGCCGCCCAAACGACGTTGCGTTCTATTACGGCGCCGACCGCGTCGCCAAACACTCGGCCGAGATTCCCGATGAGCTTCAGACTGCTTTCGGTGTTCGATTCCTTGTTGTAGATCTTTGGGCTCTCGCATCCGACGATTGCAACGGCATCGAGGACCACGTTTCCGATCTAGCCGAGACGCACGAGACCTGGGCAGCCAACGAACGGTTTGCCGTGATTGACCTCCACCATCAGGTGCCGGGGTAGCGCTCCGCAACTCGCTCCAGCTCATCTGCGCGCGGAGGTTGGACTAGCCCGATCCGCGAACAAGTAGCGCTCCAGAAGCAAGAACTTGCCGAACCACAAAACCCCCCACGCAACGAGGTTTGCCATCATGACTGCCACGTTGGACTTCCATGCGGCGTCAGCTAAGGCCACGAAGCCCGCCGAGACGAGCAGCCCAAGGAGGGTGTAACTCCAGAACGGGATGATCTCCGTCCTCAAAGAGTGCTGCCCCCGACGGCCCCAAACCAGCCTTCGGTTCATCTGGAAAATCGGAAGGGCCGCCAGGACCGTAGCAGCCGTGTTGGCCAAGACAGGCCCCCAACTCAGCCAGCCCAGACACGCTGCCAGCAGCAGCTGCGTGATTGCAACACCAACAACCGATACGCCAGCGTACCTCGCGAGCTTTGGCCACCAACGTCGGACATCGCTCAGAGGACCCGACACAGAGCTGGAGTTTAGGGTGCCGATGCCGAGCCGGACCACCTAGGCAAACGACGTGATCGAAACGACCGGGCTGTCCAGAACCGTTCCACCGATACTGCCGTTGAACGGCTTGTCAGAGAAGTTGAGACTGCGCCGCGGCCATCGAACGGACTCGTTGGACATCGCTGCGATGAAGGCGTTGTGCTTTCGGCGGTAGCGGCTGACGACCGGCTCTGGTGGCGAGCGATGTCGCGTCCGGCGAATCGGGGAGCTACCGCCAGCCGGAGTGCGGAACTTCCAACGAGAGCGATGACTGTTGGCGAAAGCAACAGGACGCCGAGCACAGCGATGACGATCCCGGCGGCCACAATGTTCGGACGCTGTTGACACACGCCGACGCTGAGGGCCGATGCGCCGATGTTGGCTACTGTGGCACCTACCCAGCGGGAGCGGCACGTGGATCGAACGGCTGGAGCGCGGGCGGCCATCGACCTTTGACGCCTCGACGAACCAGAGGTGAATTCACCGGACCTCTGACCCGGGAGAAGACGTTGGTCATTCCTACTGAGTCAGACGGTTGCGCACGACCACTTAAAGTGGCATTCTCACCACTATACGCATCAGCCGGTGGATTGTAGGACGCACCGGTTCACTCAGGATGTTTGTTGATCTACTGGACTTTGATACCGGAGCGAGGCAGTGATGAAACCTATTCGATCGGTCGTGGTTGTCGCCGCAGTTGCGACCGTGTTCCTCGCAATGCTCCCAATGACTCAGGCTGCTGCCGAACCGGCTCTTCGGGCGTCGGCGTCGCCGGTCGACTTCGGGTCTTCGGATTCGAGCGGACTTCGCGTCGTGCGCATCCACAACGACGGCTCGGCTACAACGATCGACTCGACACGGGCGAGTGATGGGTTCTCGTTCAGTCATGATGGATGCACCGGAGTCACGCTTCACACCGGTGGATCGTGTTCGCTCCACGTGAGATCTCTGCCGCTCGGCTCTGGCACACAGACCGGCGAGATTGTCCTCGACCACAGCAACGGCTCGTTCTCGATCCCGACGACAGCGACTTTCGACGTACCGAACCACGTGTTCGTCGGAACGCACCGCAGCAATGATGCTATGGGGCCTGTGGCGAGTTGGCTAGGGACCGGGATCATGTCAGCGGATGCGTCCAACACCCGGCTCTCAATCGAGTCGGAGACCACGAACCTGGTTGTCGAGACCCCGGCCGGTGAGGTCTTCACAGCAGGCGCGCAGTGGAGCGGGCTTTCCTCGACGGGAGGTGACATCGCGGGCGCTGTGCTGACACCGGGGTGTTGGAGCAGCGTCGCCGATGTCACTGTGGAGCAGGCCGAGTACGCCGCCGATGGCTCGGTCGACACCTTGACGATCGTCGGCCTGGCCCGCTGTGTCGACAGCCAGCAGGTGGCGATCCACTTTGTAGCCCACGTCTCCAGCACCGAGACCGCGGGTCCCATAGTCGGACCAGGCTCACTCGAACTGGGCCGCGTACTCGAGGGCGACCGCTCTGCCTCGGTATTCGTCTACAACAGCAGCGCCCTTCAGGTGGCCGTCGATGTCGATGCTCCGCCGGTGGCAGGGGCTGTTGTAGCGCCGGGTTGTCCAGACACGCTTGCGCCGGGCTCTGGATGCATGGTGAACGTATTGGCTGAGCGTGGTGCTTCGGTTGGAGATCTTCAGGGCGAGATCATCCTCGATGCGGCGGGTACCCGGACATCGATTCCCTACACAGCAGTGCACGAGACGGCGGCGTATCTGCGGTACGCGCCGTTCGGTTTCGCGACGATCTTGGACGTCTATGACGAGACTACCCCTGGCCGACGGATGGTGGTGTCGCCGACCGAAACGGGTATCAGTTTCGCTTCGCACGAAGGTGACAGCACCTGGGACGTCGGGGTCATCAATATCAATGGTGCCGAGTTCCCCGCTGCCGGAACCTACGAACTGGTCGATTTCGATCCCGAACCGGGACAGCTCGCGGTTTCGGGCAATATCGTTTGCTTCGACAGAGGCGGCGCCGTCGTAGTCCACGAGTCCGGCATCAGCGATGGCCAGATCGACCGGTTCTCGGCGTCGCTCACGGTTACATGCGGCAACGATCCGGCCCAGACCCAGTACTTCAGCTTTCGCTACAACGTTCCGCTAGCCGAGCCCTGGCTTGGCATCTCGACGAGGTCGCTACAGCTGGACCGTGTTGACCGCTACGAGCCGTCGATCTACTCCGTCGAGGTCACCAATCGCGGGCGCGGACCGGGACGCGTCGAGGGCGCAGTCGCCGGTTCGCCATTCGTCACACTCGGCCAGGGCTGCGTCGGTACGGTGCTCGACCCCGGCGAGTCATGCGACCAGGAGATCGTCGTATCTACGGATCTCCCCTTGCGCACAGGCCACGACGTGGCTGTCATCTTCGACATCGAGAACAACGCTCTCGGGCCCGTTTCGGCAACTGGCAGCGTGTTCTTCGACACACCCGATCTGACCCAGACAGGCTATTGGGTGCTGCAACAGGACGGCACCGTCACGCCATTCGGTGACGCTCCGATACTGCGGCCTGGCGACTTGTCAGCTCGAACCTACATTCACATCGAGCCGACTTGGGACGGACGGGGCTATTGGCTGCTGGACAGCAACGGCATCGTCATAACTCAGGGCAACGCCACCTCGTACGGACACGTCACTACCCCACTTGAGCCGGGGGAGCGAGTATCGACGATGGCGTCAACACCCGACAGTCGCGGGTACTGGATCTTTACGAATCGCGGCCGGGTACTGCCATTCGGGAACGCGCCAGACATCGGCGACCTTCTTGGGTTCGACCTCGACGGCGAGATCATCGCATCAACCTCCTCTCCGAGCGGTCGCGGCGCTTACATGATCGGCAGCGATGGCGGCGTGTTCGCGCTCGGCGACGCCAGGTTCGCCGGCTCAGTCCCACAAGTCCTGCCGGGAGTCGCGCTCGACCAGCCAGTAGTGGGACTCGTAGCCGACCCAGATGGTTCGGGCTACTGGATGGTCGCCGCCGACGGAGGGGTCTTCGCATTCGAAGCCCCCTACCGCGGCTCGGTGCCCGCCGTCCTACCGGCCGGCACAATCCTTGCGGCCCCAGTCAACGGAATGGTCCCGTTCTCAGATGGCTACCTCCTCGTCGCTGCCGACGGCGGCGTCTTCAACTTCAGCAGCGAGCAGTTCCAAGGGAGCCTCGGAGACCAAGAACTCGACAGCCCAGTCGTGGCAATTGCACCGATGATCTAGCACCTGGCGAAAGCGCGATCGCACGCGGTGCTACGGCCGCAGGATGGTACCTTCCGGCACGGTTGCGCGAACCTAGACCAGCGAAAGAAGAAGCAAGGTGGGATTCAATCTGCACAGGCGCCGCGTGTCGGGGATTCTGGTGGTCCTGTTGGTGGTGACGGGGGTGTCGACTGTAGGGCCTGCACAGCCAGCGCAGGCAGCCGTGTCTGTGGTACCCGAGTCTGCAAGCATCGATCTGGGAGCGGGCTGGGGTTCGCTGATCGGTGGAGGCACGCGAGTCGACAACGTCGGTGATCCAGTCACTTTCGGGACGGTCTCGGTCACCGCGGGCTTTGTCATTTCCTATGACACTTGCTCGGGCGAATCCCTGGCCTCTGGTGGCTCTTGCTGGGTGAGCGCATCCCCGGCCGACCAGGCCATCGGCCGTAGGACTGGAACTATCAGCATCCACGATGATGGCGGTGCCGTGGTTGCCTCCATCGCCGTTCAGGCAACGCTGTTCGATGGCGTCGTTGCGTTCGGAGGCACCGGGGGCTACGTCGATCGCGGTGAGTCCTTCCACTTCAACCGAGACAACTCGACTCTCACCATCACGGACTCGTTCGGGTCGCTCATCTTCCACGGCTGGCAGGCCGGGCCCATGACCGGCAGCGTTTCGATATCGGAGCCCGATCTGCAGCTCTTCGATCCGGACACCCGCTACGAGGGCACAGGACTGACCGGCAATGCGGGCCTGCGGGTGAGCGTCGATGGTCGTGGTTGCCAGCAGGAGGGAGGCACGATCGACATCGACGAAGTCGAGTACGAGCTGGACGGGAGTCTGCGACGTATGCTCGCCTCCTTCAGCGCCCCATGCGGCGGAGGCGAAGAGGTCACTGCCGGCATCATCGCCGTCTCCTCGACACCGTTTACCCGCGGCCTGTGGATGCCTCCAGCCCAACGTTTGGCAGCTTTCGCTGGGCCAACCGAGGGGGTTCCCTTGTTCGCGACGAACCTCGCCGCTGTCGCGTCGGGCCCGGTAGTTGCCGATACCACCTCGATAGGGCCACACCAGGTGTTGGCGGATGGATGCTCGGGAGTTTCGCTCGCGTCGTTCGAGCCGTGCGAGATACGCATCGGACCCGGTGCTGCGCCCGGGACAGGCCTAACCGGCGTCTTGGGCGTGTCCGACGGTGGCAGCACAGCGCAATCACTGGTGGACTCCGACCGCAACACCGTCACCTACGCAACAACGCTCCAGTTCGCGGGCCCCGACGGCACCGTGACAACACGGAACGTGACCACGCACCTCGTCGACGATGTGTCGATTCACAGTTTCGACAACGCAGCAGTCGAACTGCGCGTCGACGGTAGGACTGTGTTAGAGATCGCCGCACCTACCGGGCAGTCCCT
>JAGQSP010000186.1:0-1498 GCA_020439485.1 Acidimicrobiales bacterium
TGAACAACGCGTACCTCGGCATGGTCAGGCAGTGGCAAGAGCTGTTCTACGAGGAGCGCTACAGCGAGGTCTATCTGTCGCAGGACCTGCCCGATTACGCCAAGCTCGCCGAGGCCATGGGTTGTGTCGGCTTGCGGGCCGACAAGGTCGACGAGGTCGACGCGGTCATCGAGCAGGCCAACGCCATTAACGACCGCCCGGTGGTCGTCGACTTCCGCGTCGACGAGTTCGAGAAGGTCTATCCGATGGTGCCCGCAGGCGGAAGCAACGACGTTGTGATCCTGGGGCCCGAAGGTGACGCAGAACTCGGCAAGTCAGGGCAGGCACCATCATGAATTCGCGCAAGCTCGAACAACTCCACATCGTCACCGCACTGGTCGAGAACAAGGCCGGCGTCCTGGCCCGGGTGGCCAGCTTGTTCGCCCGCCGTGGCTTCAACATCCACTCGCTGGCGGTTGCCCCCACCAACGATCCGGCGCAGAGCCGCATCACCGTGGTGGTCGACTTGGCATCGGCGCCGCTCGAGCAGATCGTCAAGCAGCTCGACAAGCTGATCAACGTGGTGCGCATCGAGGAGCTGAAGCCCTCGGACGCAGTCGAACGAGAGTTGATGCTGTTGACCGTGGTCAAGGGCGAACGGCCCCACGACGTGTTGCAGGCGGCGCTGCGCTTCGGTGGCTACGCTCTCGACTTCGATGCGGGTCACATCACCTTCAGCTTCTCGGCGTCGCCAGAGCGACTCGACGAGTGTGAGGAGCTGATGCAGCAGTTCGGAATCACCCGAATTCAGCGCACCGGCCGGGTCGCCCTGCCGCGTCTGTACGGCACCGACTGACCACGGGGCGGACACGCTCCACCGAACTAACCTCAGACCGACTACACACGAGGAGTCATACCTCATGGCAACCATTTACTACGACGACGATGCCGATCTCGGCCTGCTGGCCGGCAAGACCATCGGCATCCTGGGCTATGGCTCTCAGGGTCACGCTCATGCCTTGAACCTGCGCGACAGCGGCGTCAACGTCGTCGTGGGCCTGCGCGAGGGTTCGTCGTCCAAAGCCAAGGCCGAGTCCGAGGGCCTCACCGTGATGTCGGTGGCCGACGCCACCAAGGCATCGGACCTCATCATGATGGCCCTGCCCGACACCGAGCAGGCCCGCATCTACGAAGAGTCGATTGCGCCAAACCTCACGCCGGGCATGACCCTCGCCTTCTCGCACGGCTTCAACATCCACTTCGGCCAGATCACCCCGCCAGAAGACGTCAACGTCATCATGGTTGCCCCCAAGGGTCCTGGCCACAACGTGCGGCGCACCTATGTCGAGGGCGGTGGCGTGCCTTCGCTGATCGCCGTCCACCAGGATGCGACCGGCGACGCCAAGCAGATCGGCCTGGCCTATGCCAAGGGCATTGGCGGCACCCGCGGTGGCGTGCTCGAGACCACATTCGCCGAGGAAACCGAGACCGATCTGTTCGGCGAGCAGGTCGTGTTGTG
>JAGQSP010000186.1:1558-4509 GCA_020439485.1 Acidimicrobiales bacterium
GAGTCGGCCTATTTCGAAACCCTGCACGAGGTGAAGTTGATCGTGGACTTCATCTATGAGGCAGGCATCGCCGGCATGCGCTTCTCGATCTCTGACACCGCCGAGTACGGCGACTTGACCCGAGGGCCTCGCATCATCACCGACGAGACCCGCAAGGAGATGAAGAAGATCCTCACCGAGATCCAGGACGGTACGTTCGCCAACGAGTGGATCGACGAGAACCGCAACGGCCGACCCAACTACCTGCGACTTCGGGAAGAGGGCATGCAGCACCCGATCGAGGCTGTCGGCAAGGAACTCCGTGCGATGATGCCGTGGATCTCGGCTGGCAAGGCCGATATCACCGAGACGTCGGGCGGCGCAGTCTCGTAGCTACTGGCATCCGCACAGTTGGCGCACGGCCGAGTCGTCGTGCAAGTACGCGATGTTCCACAGCGCCGAGTCGGTCAGCACGAAGGCATCCGCGAGTCGGCTCCAGGTGTTGCCCACCTGGACGCCGACTCCGTCGGCCGCCAGCCGGTCCCAGGTATCTGGCCGCTCGTCTCTGGCCGCCATCAGGTACGTGCTCAGAAATGCCATGTTGGCGGTGATGTATTCGGTGTCGGGGTAGACGTCGGCCCCGGCCAGCGCCCAGGCGTTCTTCAGCTCGGCCGTTATGGCGGTGTTGTGCGCTTCGCGCAGCAGGTTCCAGAAGTTACCGGTGAAGTGCAGGTCTGCCAGTGGGGTCAAGGCGGTGACCGTCGCCTGCGAGCCGAACTGGCTGAACAGCTCGTCTAGCGCGGGCCGGTGGGGCATTGCCGAGAACGTGTGGTTGAGGTCTGCCACCTGCTCGCACGCCGGTCCCGGACCAACCACCAGACACAGGCCGGTACCAGCTTGTGCGTGGTCGGCTGCAAGCGAGTCCAGCGTCGAGTTGACAGCACCCGCGATGCGGTCGGCATAGTCGCGCGACGACACGATTCGTGCCCCGTCGAGGGTTGCGTGCAGCCGCGACGCCATCAGCGGCTCGATGGCCAGGTAGGCGCCAAGTGGCCCGCTCAGCGACAGGATCTCGAGCGCCGTGGCGGTGGCGTCGTCGCCACCCGCACCTTCCAGCAGCGCTACCACCTCGACGGTTGGGGTGAAGCGCTCGGCGGGCGGAGTGGGAATCGACGGCTCGTCCGAAACCTCCACGGGGCTGCTCGTGGTCGTCGGTGCCTGGCTGGTCGATGGCGCTGTTTCCTGGGTCTCGGGTTGTGGGGCGTCGGGCTGAGAGCCGTCGCCCGGGCCATCTGTCGAGACCTCCGAGCCCTCATCTGAAGCCGAGATCAGATCTGTCTGGACCGGTTCTCCGGCCGACGGTACAGCCACCGGACCTGGTCTGGCTTGTGGGCTCGTCGGAAGCGGGGGTGTGTCGATCGTCGTGGTCGATGCGGGCGTAGCCAAGGTCGACGGGCCAGATGCTGCCGGAATTTCGGATGCCGAGCCCCGGCCTGTCATCGAAGCGAACGCGAACAATCCGACGACCGCCGCGCATGCGACGAGCGTCAGATAGTGAATCCACCCATCGTTCTTTCTCATGCCCACGGAGGACCTATCGGCCCCTTCTGGCTACATCTGAGGGCCTTTGGTTGGCGTCTTCATCGGGTCTTCATGGATCCGTGAGACCATGGTCGACCGACAGGTAGTCGGGCGACGCAGCAGGTGTTGACGACAGTGCTCGAAAGCAGGTGTGGATGAGGGTTCTCGTGGTCGAGGACGATCGCGCTCTGGGCGAAGTGGTCAGGCGCGGCCTGGCCGAGGACGGCCACGCCGTCGATCTGGTGGCCACGTTCGTCGACGCCGCGGAGGCCGTGTTCGTAGAGCCATACGACCTGGTCGTGCTGGACCTCGGTCTGCCCGATGGCGACGGCGTCGATCTGTGCCGGTCGATGCGCTCGGCCAAGCTCAACACCAAGATCTTGATGCTGACCGCCCGAGACGCCCTCAGCGACAAGGTCGGCGGACTCGATTCGGGGGCCGACGACTACCTGACCAAGCCCTTCCAGTTCCCTGAGTTGTCGGCCAGGGTCAGGGCGCTGCTGCGTCGTCCGGAGGTGTCGGAGACCCCAATCCTCGAGATCGGTGACGTACGCCTGGACCCCGCTGCGCGAACGGTTTGGCGCGGCAACATCGCCGTGCCGTTGACCAACAAGGAGTTCGCCCTGCTTCACCACCTGATGCGACATCGTGGTCAGGTGGTGACGCGCACGTCGTTGATCGACCACGTGTGGGATGCAAACTACGACGGGCTGTCGAATGTGGTCGACGTGCACGTGGCCAATCTTCGGCGCAAGCTCGACTTGCCCGGTGCTGACGGCGTCATCCAAACGGTTCGCGGCGTCGGTTATCGACTCAACGGCTGAGGTGAGAATTGAACCTGAGGATGCTGCGCATAAGGCTGACGCTCGTCTATGGGCTTCTCTCAGCTCTGGCCATATTCGCTTTGGCGTGGGTGGCGATCGACACCGGCCGCAGCCGGATCTTCGACTCGGCCGAACGAGAGGCTCTGGCAGCCGCGGGTGAGGTCGCCGCCGGCGAAGATCTGGCCAACTCGTGGTACGTCTCGATCGAGAACGACCCCGGCTATGAAGAGCCGCAGGCCGATGCCTGGATCGAGCCACCACTGCAGACGATCACCCAGAACGGGCTGTGGTACGACGACAGGTTCCCGCGGTTTGAGGACCAGAGCGGTCGATACATCGGCGCCGTCTATCCGCTGGACGAGTTCCAGGCCTTCGTGTCGTTCGTCGAGATCTCGAGCTATGAGGCCGACGCTCGGTCGTTGACCCTGCGGGTCTTGCTGGCAGGATTCGGGGCTGTCGCAGCGGTGGCGGCTTTGGGTTGGCTCGTCGCCGGTCGTTCGCTGAGGCCGACCCGTTTCGTGTTGGCCCAGCAGCGAGATTTCATCGCCGACGCCGCCCACGAGCTGC
>JAGQSP010000187.1 GCA_020439485.1 Acidimicrobiales bacterium
AGTTCCTGGGCCAGATGGACAAGCCGGACGTCGACTTTCTCGAGGGTCTGTCACCGGCGATCTCGATCGATCAAAAGACCGCCAGCCGCAATCCTCGCTCGACCGTCGGAACCATCACCGAGATCTGGGATTACCTGCGACTGTTGTTCGCCCGCATCGGGGTGCAGCACGACCCCGATACGGGCGAGATCGTCGAGCGTCAGACGACCCAACAGATCGTCGACCGCATCCTGGCGCTGGGCGAAGGCACCCGTTTCCAGGTGCTGGCCCCTGTCGTGCGCCACCGCAAGGGCGAATACCACACCCTGCTTCACGACCTGGCGTCGCAGGGCTACGCCAGGGCGCGCATCGATGGTGAGGTGGTCGAGCTGGGGTCCGAGGAGATTCGCCTCGACCGATACTTCAATCACTCCATCGAGGTCATCGTCGACCGGCTGGTGTTGCGCGAAGGCGTCGAGCAGAGGCTGACCGAGTCGCTCGAGGCCGCCCTGGGCCTGGCCGAAGGGCATGCGTGGATCGAGGTTGTTCCACGCGAGGGCGAGCCCGAGATCCTCGAGTTCAGCCAGCACCTCTACTCGCCATCTACCGGGCGATCGTTCGACGAACTGGCGCCTCGAAACTTCTCGTTCAACTCGCCCTACGGCGCGTGTGGTGCCTGCGACGGCCTGGGTACCAGGTTCGAGGTCGACCCAGAACTGGTCGTGCCCAATCCAGACATCGGGGTGGGCGAGGGAGCGATCGCTCCATGGGCCGGAGCCTCCAGCAAGTACTTCGACCGTCTTCTCGCAGCGGTGTGCGAGGAGTTCGACATCGACCCGTACGCGCCGTGGGCGTCGCTGACGGGCAAGCAACAAAAGATGCTGTTGCACGGCGCCCCTGGCAACAAGAAGCTCACCGTGCGCTACAAGAACCGCTACGGCCGTCAGCGCAGTTACAGCACCGCCTACGAGGGCGTCATCCCGTTCCTCCAGCGACGCCACTCCGACACCGAGAGCGACTGGAGCCGCGACCGCATCGAGGGCTACATGCGCGAGGTGCCGTGCCCGACCTGTGGTGGTGCACGGCTGAACGAGGTCTCGCTGGCGGTCAAGGTGAACGGCCGCAACATCGATGATCTCGCATCGATGTCCATCGGCGAGTCGGCCAAGGCCGTCGCCGCCCTCGACCTCGACGAACGGCAGGCGATCATCGCCGGCCCGATCTTGAAAGAGATCGGCGCCAGGCTCAACTTCTTGCTCGATGTGGGCCTCGACTATCTGACGCTGAACCGCTCGGCGGCAACGCTCGCCGGTGGCGAGGCCCAGCGGATCCGCCTCGCATCCCAGATCGGCTCGGGTCTGGAGGGGGTGCTGTACGTACTCGACGAGCCCAGCATCGGCTTGCACCAGCGCGACAACCGGCGCCTCATCGACACGCTCATCCATCTGCGCGACCTGGGCAACACGGTTCTTGTCGTCGAACACGACGAGGACACGATCCTCGAGTCCGACTGGGTGGTCGACATCGGCCCGGGTGCAGGCGAGCACGGCGGCAACATCGTCTATTCGGGTCCGGTCAAGGGCCTGCTCAAGCGCCGCGGATCGATAACGGGCCAGTACCTGTCGGGAAAGCGCAGCATCCCGGTTCCCCAGCACAGACGATCGCCTTCGCTCGAGCGCCTGACGGTGCGCGGCGCTCGCGAGAACAACCTTCGAAACATCGACGTCGAGTTCCCGCTGGGTCTGTTCGTCGCTGTCACCGGCGTGTCGGGCTCTGGCAAGAGCACCTTGGTCAACGAGATCCTGCACAAGTCGCTGATGCAGAAGATCTATCGCAGCAAGGAAGTGCCCGGTCTTCACAAGACCGTCGACGGCCTGGCCTACGTCGACAAGATCATCGACATCGACCAATCGCCAATCGGTCGCACGCCGCGGTCAAATCCGGCCACCTACACGGGCGTGTTCGACCACATCCGCAAGCTGTTCGCGAAGACCCAGGAAGCCAGGGTTCGCGGCTATCTGCCGGGTCGCTTCTCGTTCAACGTCAAGGGCGGGCGCTGCGAGGCGTGTGCGGGCGACGGCACCATCAAGATCGAGATGCACTTCCTTCCAGACGTCTATGTGCCGTGCGAGGTGTGCAAGGGGGCTCGCTACAACCGCGAGACCCTCGAGATCCGCTACAAGGGCAAGACGATCTCCGAGGTGCTGAACCTGTCGTGTGAAGAGGCGCTCGAGTTCTTCGCCGCCCAGCCTGTGATCGCCCGTCACATGCAGACGATCGTCGATGTCGGCTTGGGTTATGTGCGGCTGGGGCAGCCGGCACCGACCCTGTCTGGTGGCGAAGCCCAGCGCGTCAAGCTGGCCAGCGAGCTGTCGAAGCGTTCAACCGGGCACACCGTATACATCCTCGACGAGCCCACCACCGGGCTTCACTTCGAGGACATCGCCAAACTTCTAACCGTGCTGACGCGCCTGGTCGACCAGGGCAACTCGGTCATCGTCATCGAGCACAACCTCGACGTCATCAAGACCGCAGACTGGCTGATCGACCTGGGGCCCGAAGGCGGCAGCGGCGGTGGCAGCATCGTGGCCGAGGGAACCCCCGAGCAGGTCGCCGCCATCGCCGAGAGCCACACAGGGCGGTTCTTGGCCCCGCTGCTAGAAAGAGGTCGGCAGGGCTGACCTCGGCCAAGTCGACCTAGTTCTCAAATCTGTCTCGCCTGTTGCCGATGGACGAGGCGTGAAGTGGATGCGGGGTGAGCGCGGTTTCAGCTTGGTCGAGACGATGGTGGTCATAGGTGTGATCGCCGTCCTGGTGGCCCTGGCCTATGGGGTTTACAACTCGGCCACGGCCAGAGCCCAAGACCGGGCGGTCATGTTGAACCTGCGCAACGG
>JAGQSP010000188.1 GCA_020439485.1 Acidimicrobiales bacterium
TGAGGGCGCCGGTCGAGCGGAAGAAGCCGGCGTCGCCGAATGCGAACACACGGCCGTCGTCGGCGACGGGCCAGTATCCGCGGCCGCTCTTGGTGGGGGCCATGGCGACCACCGGTCTGCGCAGTGTCATGGCGCCGGTCGAGCCGTGGAAGCCGGCCTGTCCGTATGCGAACACGCCTCCGTCGCTTGCGACGAACCAGTAGCCCTTGCCGTTGGGGTGGGCGGCCATTCCGACGACGGGTTGTTTGAGACGCAGGTTGCCGGTCGAGCCGTAGAAGGGGGCGTTTCCGAATGCGAACACACCTCCGTCGGCACCGAGCAGCCAGTACCCCTCGCCCGATGGATGGGCGGCCATGTCGACCACGGGCGCTGCCAGGTCGTGGCCGGCCATCGAGCCGTGCAGTTTCGCCGCTCCGAAGGCTTCAACCGAACCGTCCTGGCGGCAGAGCCAATAGCCGTCACCCGCCGCTTTCAGCGCCAGCCCGGTGGTGGTGCCCCCCAGCGAACCGCCGAAGGCGGGCTTGTTGCCGAAGTTGTAGACCCCGCCGGTGTCGGTGACCATCAGATAGCCCTGTGAGGCTCCTGGCGTGGGCGCGGGGCGTTCGAACGAGGCCGAGCCCGGCCCCGACAAGAACAGGGGCAGCGACTCGAAGCGACCGCCCAGCACCTGGTTGCTGTCTGCTCCCATCCACGAGTCGAGAACGGTTGCATACAGCGAGCGGAAATCGACCGAGGGTTTGAGATTGCCTCGGTTGTCCAGGTCGGACAACGACGGGTAGACCCCGACGAGACCCCCGGCGACGTTGGCACCGATCACGAACGACACGCTGGCGGTGCCGTGATCGGTTCCGATCGATCCGTTGGCTTCGGGTCGGCGCCCGAACTCCGAGAAGGTCATGACCGTGACACGACTGGCGAACCGAGGGTCGAGGGTGTCGAAGAAGCGTTGGATTCCGCGATCGAGGTCGCCGAGGCGGTCGTTGTGTTGCCACGCCTGGTTCGAGTGGGTGTCGAAGCTTCCGAGCGACGTCGACAGAACACGCACCCCGACATCGGCGTTGATCAGCCTTGCCGCCCTGTCCATCTGGCGTTCGAATCCAGACCCGCCCCCGTTGCCCTCGTACGCGGGCGCCAGCTGTCTGGCGAGTTCGAGCGAGCTGATCGTGGAGTCGGCGATGGTGTCGGCCCACGCGCCTCGCGACGAGTTGCCCTGGGCCATCTCGCGCAGCGCGTCGTACATCCGCAGGTGGTCGTCTGCGGTCTTGATGCCGAAGTCGACCCCGCCGGCCGACAACCCGACGGCCGTTGACTGGCGGCCGCGGAGGTGCAGGGGCACCGAGCTCTCGAAGGTCACCGCCTCGAGTTCCGAACGCTGGTTGCCCAGACCGTCGAGCCAGCGACCGATCCAGCCGTCTTTGGGAGCCTCGTTGGGTTCGCTGCCGGCCTTGCCGTGCATCCAGTGGGCCATCGAGTCGAAGTGGCTGAGCGACGGGTTGGCATAGCCGACTCCCTGCACGATGGCGACCTGTCCCGAATCCCAGCGGGAGCGGATGTTCGACAGGGCTGGATGCAGAGCGACCCCGCCGCCGATGTGGTGCATGGTGGTTTCGTCGATGGCCAGCTGCCCGCGGATGTCGCGATAGCGGCCGCTCTGGCTGACCGGGATGACGGTGTTGACGCCGTCGTTCCCTCCGCCCATCTGAACCAGCACCAGCACTCCCTCGCCGGCACCGAGGGGTTGGGCTGCGGCCGCCATGGCCTCGTATCGACCCAGTGTTGGACCGACGGTGGCGATGGCGCCGCCCACGGCAGCCATCTGCAGGAATCGGCGACGGCTGAGCCCAGAAGGGCTGGTGTCGAGCGGCGCCGACAGGGCGGCCTGGATGTCCTCGAACTCGGGTTCGGCGTTCATCGTGGCTCTCCGGGGTGGTGGGCTGATCGAGGTTGTTGGGTAGTCGCCATCACGCCACCTGGATGTCGGGACTGAGCATGGTGAGGGTCAGCAGGTTGGCGTGTTGTGGCCACTCCCAGGTGGCGCGCTCGGCGTACAGATAGTTCTCGAGGGCCGCCTTGGTCTGAGCCGACGCGTCTTCGATGCCGAAGAATGACAGCATCAGCTCGACCGCTTGTTTGGCACCGATCTGGGCTACCTCGGCCAGATGGTTTCGTTTGGTGGTCTTCCAGGTCAGGTGGCGTACGAAGTCGGCCTTGGCCCACGCCGCTGTCGAGGACACCCAGTATTCGTTGGCGCCCCAGCCCGAAGGGTTGGGTGGGTAGAACGGCGCCATCCCCATCGTCTCGAGCCACCAGTCGGGCCTGGCTTCGTCGGTGCTGCTGCCGGCGCCAACCATGCACTGAACGACGAAGTCGATGGGAGTGCGCACCAGGGCGCCTCTGGCTTGGGCCGACCAGAACTCGTTGCTCTGCAGAATCGCCCGCACCAGCTTCCAGATCTGGAGCCCGCCTGCAATGAACTCGTTGGCCAGGCGATCGACGACAGCGGGTTCGGGGTTGGGGTAGGCGAAGAATTCGAACAGCGACTTTGAGATGTGGCGCGCTGCGGTCTGCTTCTTCGAGCCGTCGAGGATCTCGTTGATCACGCCGGGACCATCCCAGTCCTTGGTGATGCCGAAGATCGTCTTGTTGCGATAGTCGTGGTGGTAGGCCTGGAACTGATAGTGGTGCTTTTCGTCGTCGAGCATGTGGCCGGTCCACGCCCTGGCGACCTCGACGATGTCTTGTTCGGTGTAGTTGCCCACCCCCAACAGGTGCAGTTCCAGCAGCTCTCTGGCGAAGTTCTCGTTGGGGTTGCCCGCCTTGTTCCGGTAGTTGTCGAGGTATGCCAACATCGCGGGGCCGATGGCCATCTGGTGAACCAGGTGGCGGTAGTCGGACATGCCATGGTTGCGAAACAGCTGGTTCTGGTCCCAGGTGTGAAAGGCGTAGTAGGCGTCCTCGGCAGAGGTTGCGAAGTGTCCGTGCCAGAACAGAGCCAGCTTCTCCTGAAGCGGTCGGGGCACGGTGCGCATCCGCTCGATCCACCACAGGGCCAGATCGCGGTGTTGTTCCCAGCGACGGCCCTCGGGGTCGAGGACGCTGGGTGGGGCGATGGCGGGCGGGTTGGGACCGAAGTCCATCAGCAGATCTACCGCGGCGTTGCGGCTGAGGCCGGCAATCTCGTTGATCTGCTCGGCCTTCACGGCAAATGCCGTGCGCCTCAACAGGTGTCTGGCGTCGGCGCGGTCCACTGTCACCTCCTCGGGAACATCCCGGGTAAAGGCCGCGCCGTCACCCAAACGTAACACACTCGCAGTTTCGTCGTGTGTTGCGCGGGTGCGGCTTGTGGCCTGAATCCCCTGGTTCACAGGATCAATCGGCCCGACACCTGGTCGACTTGAGCAGCTACGTCATGATTTCGACATCATTTCGTAAAGAATATGTCGGCGCGCAATGCCTCAGGCTGTGGACTGGGCCAGCACCGCATCGCTGAACGCGGGCCACCTGGTCATTGCCCACTCGCCGAACTCGCGATCGGTCAGCACCACGCAGGCGACGGTTGCCTCGGGGTCGACCCAGACGAAGGTTCCTGCTCGCCCGAAGTGACCAAAGGTAGCGGGCGAGTTGTGGGCTCCCGTCCAGTGTGGGCTCTTGGTCGAGCGAATCTCGACCCCCAAACCCCAACTGTTGGGATCCTGGATGCCGTAGCCGGGCAGAACGCCCGGCAGGTCCACAAACGCGGGCTGGGTCATCTCGGTGATGGTCTGGGGCGCAAGAACCCTGGAGGTGACGCCGAGCAACTCGCCCGCCACTGCGGCGATGTCGTTGGCCGAGGCCGTCGCCCCGTGTGCGGGCGAACCTGCCATTCGCGTGTTCGTGAGACCCAGCGGTTCACAAATGCCTTCGTCGAAGTAGGTGGAGAACTCCATCGCAGAATTCTCGGCGACCACCTCGGCCACCATCTCGAAGCCGGCGTTGGAGTAGATGCGGCGGCGGCCCGGCTCTGTCAGCAGCCTCCGCTGGTCGGGCGCCAGGCCCGAGGCATGGGCTAGCAGATGGGCCACGGTCGAGCGCGGTGGCCCCGCCGCCTGGTCGAGGGAAACCGTGCCCTCCTCGACGGCGACCATGACCGCCATGGCCGTCAAGACCTTCGTCACCGAGGCCAGGGCGAAGGGCCTGTCGATGTCTCCGCTTGACCACCGTCGGCCGTCTCGGTGCACGACGACAGAAGCGACGTTCCCCACCGGCCATTCTTCGATCAGCTCGAATGCATCCACGAGTTCTGACGGTACAGGTGCGCGGCTCACGCTGCCGGAGTCACGGCCACCTGCATGGTGCTCCGTAGGTCGAGACCCAGGTTGGTTTCGAACCGGGTGATGGTGGAGGTGGGCCTGTGGAAAGCGAGCAGTTCGTTGGCGCCCCCGATCAGCAGCCACTGGTTGGCGGCACTCCACGCGACGGAACGTGCACTGGTGATCGGTAGCTCGGTGACGGTTCGTTCGCCCACCTCGTAGATCACCGGAGACCCTGCACCCGACGAGATGGCCAGGTGGGCGTCGAGTTCGGGCGAGGTGGGCCGATCGACCCACCACAGCCCGCCGAGGTCAAGCCCTTCGGCCACTTCGTAGCTCGTCGTGGCGCCGGTACCAAGGTCGATGCGTTCTAGGTTGCACTCGAGAGTCTGGCCACAGACCCTGACAACCACGCCGTCGGTGCCCCAGGCGACGAGTGCTCCGTCGGAGATGCGCTGGTACGAGTCGCCAGTCGACCTGTACACGCCTCCGGCTTGACCGGCCCCTACCAACAGGTCGTCACCGACGAACCCGAAGGGGCCCGCACCTGCGGGCACTGTGCTCAGCTCGGTGATGTCGCCCTGCAGGCCGACCCGCAGCGGGGTAAACGACCGTGCCTGGTTGTAGGGCCCCGATATCCAGACCTCGTCGTCACCCCACGCCAGTACTGAGCCGCCCCGGGTCAGCTCGGCAAACGAGCCGCTGACAGGGTCGAACCACGAAACGCCGGTGCGGGTCTCGACCCCGAAGCCCGTGGCCATTCCCACCAGCGTCTTGACCGAGTCGATGCCAAATGTCGTCAGGTCCAGCGTTGCCGCCGCACCGTCGTCGAGGTTCACCACTGCCACCTCGGTCTGCTCGAACGTCCACAAGACGACGATGCTGTTTGTGGGATGCTCGGCGAGCAGCTCGGGGCTGCCCGTGGCCGCCAGTTCGGCGTTGACTGGTGCCGAGCTGTTGGCAGCGCCCGGACCATCGTCGACTGCGGCGTCGGCTATCGAGGTCTCGGGCGCGGGCGCCGCCAGCGACGGTTCGGCGCCTGGTTGGCTTGGAAAGGTGGTCGTCGAGACCGTCGTGGTGGGTGTCGGCGCGTCCGCGCCGGATTCGTGGCTCGAGCCTGCGGCCACCGCCCACAGCACCAGCGCCGCCGTGAGGATGATGGCGGCCACCACACCGCGACGGATTCGTGGGTCGGGGGCTAGCTCGTGATGCTGAGCAGGCTCGGTGTCGAGCACCATCGGTGTCCGCGCCGGCGAGCTCACGAGGCTCAGGCCCGCTTCAGCCCGGCTCCATCGAGCCCGCTGCCGTCTGGTGTGTCCACCGCCACAGTCTGCCCTGTAAGTAGTCGTCGAGTCTCACCAGGTGGGACGGCACGGTCGGAGTCGGGGGGTCAGCGGGGTCGAACCAGCCCACCTCAGACGTCTCGTGATCGCCCACGGTGGGATCGTCGTCGGTGATGCCCAGATACACGGTGGTCTGTATCCAGTCGGTCTCGCTGGGTCGGGCATAGGGGGCGACGTATATCCCCAGCAGCCCGGTCAGGGTGACCTGGACTCCCGCTTCTTCGCTCAGTTCGCGCCTTGCGGTGTCTTCGGGGTGCTCGCCATAGTCGGAGAAGCCGCCGGGAATGCACCAATGATCGATGTAGGGGTCGTGGGCTCGTTTGACCATCAAGATCTTGCCGTCGCGTTCGACGATCACGTTCGCCGTGGGGCCCTGCTGAACCAGCTTCCAAAGCGGCCCGTGTGTCGGGCAGGACGCCACACCACCCAAGCCCATGTCGGGTGGGGCCGGGTTGCCGCAGTAATAGCAATGGCTCATCTCGTCGACCCTACCGTCGGGTACCGTCACAGTCGATGACGGGAAGCTCGTTCGGACAGCGGTTCAAGATAACCACCTTCGGCGAAAGTCACGGGGGTGGCGTCGGCGTCGTAGTAGACGGCTGCCCGCCCCGCCTGGCCCTCGATCTCGACGCCATCCAGTTCGACCTCGACAGGCG
>JAGQSP010000189.1 GCA_020439485.1 Acidimicrobiales bacterium
GCCGCCTGAGGTTCCCCGCTCCTATCTGGTCGGCGGAACGCAGGAGCAGTGGTTCTTCGACAACGCGACGAGGTGGGCGGACGCACTCAGCGATGCGGGTGGAGACGTCGTCATCGAACAACGCAACGGAGAGCACGGCGGCGAGTTCTGGTACGACGAGATCCCCCGGATGATCGCCTGGGCATTCACACGCTGACGCCAAGCCACGGACCACGGCACCGCTGTACGCTCGGCGCGTGTCCGACGACAGCGAAGTCATCGAGTGGGTTGCCGATTCCGATCCGGCGCTGCAGTGGCAGGTCGCGCGCGACCTGCTCGACGCACCCGAGGTCGAGTGGGCGTCGATTCGCTCACGCATCGAGACCGAAGGTGTGGGAGCCGCGCTGTTGTCTCTGCAGGGCTCCGACGGCCAGTGGTCTGGGGGAGCGTTCGTGCCCGGCGGCTACGACTGGAGCCGAATGCAGGAAGAGGGCCAGCCGTGGACCGCTACCACCTGGGCGCTGACGCAGCTTCGTGAGTTGGGGTGGGATCCTTCTTCGCCCCGAGCTCGCGAGACGGTTCGGCTGGTGGGTGAGAACGCCCGCTGGGACCACGATGGCCAGCCATATTGGTCGGGCGAGGTCGAGGAGTGCATCAACGGCCGGACGGTTGCCGACGGTGCGTACTTCGGTGTCGACGTCGCCCCGATCGTCTCGCGACTGGTAGGCGAGTCTCAGCCCGACGGCGGGTGGAACTGCGAACGGTGCAACGGATCGATCAGGTCGTCGTTCGCCACCACAATCAACGTGCTGGAGGGCTTGCTCGAATTCGAGCAAGCGACCGGCGGCACAGCCGAGTCGCGCGCTGCTCGGCGGCGGGGCGAGGAGTACTTGCTGCATCGTCGTCTGTTCCTCCGGGCCTCTACCGGTGAGCCTGCCGACGCGCAGTTCCTGTCGCTGACATACCCGACCCGCTGGAGGTACGACGTCCTCCGGGCGCTCGACTATTTCCGGTCCGCAGCTCGAGCCGATGGCATGGCCCCCGATGAGCGTCTCGCGGAGGCGATCGAGCTGGTGCGTTCAAAACGCGACGAAGCCGGTCGATGGCGCATGGATTGGAAGCCCCGTGGGCCGACGTTGCTAGACCTGGACGAAGGGCCAGGCCACGCATCTCGCTGGATCACCCTGCGAGCACTTCGAGTCCTGCGCTGGTGGGACGACCACCACGACAGGCGCGCCAGCTAGTCGACTTCGTTGTCGTGGCGCCTGCGGTGGCATGGGCTGCAGCGGAGCTGGAGTTCGTCGGTGTGGGTGCGTCGGGTTTGGTGCCACGGCGGGTTGTGGTCGAAGGTCAGCAGATCCGATCGCCCACAGTCGATGCAGGCGCGATCGCGTTCTTTGACGAGCCGCTTCTGGCGCTTGTTCGGCAGGCGGCGCCGGGTGGAGGCGTTTACGGGTTTGCGATCTGCGCCGTGGATGAGGAGCCGCACAAACGACCGGTCGAGAACGCGGGCGACAGCCGATTCGGTCACGGGTGTGCCGTCGTCGAGCGTGCACCCGTCGCCGCGGACATGGACCACGACCTCGTAGTCGATGTTGCCCCGCCCACCCCCGCCGGTGCCGTCGATGAGGCGGGCCAGGGCGTCGTGGCGCTGCTGGGCAACCGTTGGCCAGGTGCCGTCGGGCTCTCGCTCGAGCTTGGCGCGCATGACCTCGCTGTCGATGGCAGCCTGAAGGGCTCCGCCGATGATGCCGTTGGTGCGGATGGTGGTGGTGCGTGTGCCGTCGGCGTGATTGCGGATGTGCACCGAACGGTCTCGCCGATGGCGAGCGTCTATGACCTCGCCGGGCTCGTTGACCATGGTCCAGGCCGCTATGGCTTCCGGAAGGTTTGCCGCTGGAACTCGCTCGGCCAGATCGAGAAGCTCGGCCTCGTTCTCGGCGGTGAGGTATCGGGTGAGGACCTGGATCTTGGCGTAGCTGAGCCTGCCTTCGGCAAATGCGCTCGCGGACGGACCAAATGCGCCGAGAGTGCGACCGATGCGTATCCACTCACGCACAGTGCTGGGAGCGACGTCGAGGCGTTCGGCAAGCCAATGGGCAGCCGACGGAGCACCTTGGGCGATCCACACGGGACCGTCGGCGAATCTCGCCGACCCGATGCACAGGTCGAAGTGGCCGCGGGAGATTCGCCTTCCGAGCTCGACCAGGCCTTGAGCCACCCTCGTCTCGGTCGCGAGTTGCTCTACATCGACCATCATTTCTTGCCCCTCACCGTTGTTTCTGCTGCCTTTGGTGGCTCTGACCGCTTTTGGCGTAGGCCAAAAGCGTACTGAGGGGGTGGGACAGCAAATAAGGACCCCAAACAGCACAAGAAGTAGTGAGGTGACATCGGAGGGTGAAATCCGTCCGTTCGCGAACGGAAATCAGGACCGAGTCTGGAAAGAGGCCATGCCGTGGACACTTTGATTCAGCACCATGGCGGCATGAACGCACAAACGATCCCTGAACACCGAGGCGACACTGATCCCCGAGTCCTCATCGGTCGCGCCGTCGAAACCGCCGGCTCCGTAATCGGCGCAGTTCGACCCGATCAGTTGGACTCACCGACGCCGTGCACAGAGATGGACGTCCGCGCCATGCTCGGCCACCTCGTCGGCGTCATCGACCGCATCGCGGCGCTGGGGCGAGGGGAAGACCCCTTTGCCGCGGTGGATGTTTCTGCCCCAGACGATGGCTGGTCCGACACCTGGACGGCATCGGTTCGCAGCCTCGTCGATGCCTGGCAGGACGATGCCGTGCTCGACCAGCCGATGGAGCTGCCCTGGATCCAGGGCGATGGCGCCAAGGTGCTCTCTTCGTATTACTCCGAGCTGACCGTTCACACGTGGGACCTGGCCGTGGCAACTGGCCAGCGGCCGGTCTGGGACGATGACGTGGTGTCAGCGGCTCTGGAAACCGGCAGCTTTCTCCCCGCCGAGAATCGGTTGGCCCTGTTCGAGGAGATCTCCGCAGCAATGGGCCTCGACGAGGTGGGGGTGCCGTTCGCCGATGCGATCCAGACGTCTGATGATGCTCCGGCCATCGACCGCCTGGTCGCCTGGAACGGTCGCGACCCCGGCTGGGGCTAGCTGTGCTGGTCGATCCAGTCGACCATGGCCGGTACGCCCTTCTTGTGAGCAGTGCGACCGATGAACAGCCCGACATGCCCGGCGCTCAGCTCGAGGTCGGTCACATCGTCAGAGCCGAGCAACCCGCTGAGGGGCCGGGTTGCGTCGGCGGGCACGATGTGATCCTTGGTCCCGAAGACGTTCAGGAACGGAACCTCGATGTCGTTCAGCGATACCCGTCGCCCGGCCAGCTCGAGCTTGTCGGTCATGAACCCGTTGTCCTTGGCGAGCATCTGGGTCGTCTGGCGAAACGCGCGGCCGGCAAAGGGAATCTGATCGTTGCCCCACATGGTCATGGCGTTGTGAGCGGCCACGTAGTCGTCATTCCACAGGTTGGCCAGCAGGTTCATGTTCGCCGACAGCTCTGCCATGGGCGTCAGGGACCGAATGGCGTCGCCGATGACGTTGCCGGGAACATTGCCCGATTCGTCGGTGACCAGATCGGGGTCGAAGTTGCCGCTTCCGACTCGAAGCTGCGCCGGCATCTTGTTGTTGTCGACCGGGGTCGCCAGAGCGATCAGGGTGTTGATGGGGTCGTTGGGGTGTGCGGCGGCGTACAGCAGGGCCAAGACACCGCCAAAGCAATAGCCGAGCACGTTCGCGTTGTCGGCGCCGCTGAGGTTTGTGGCAAACCGAACGATCTCGGGCAGGTACTGATCGCTATAGGTCTCCAGGCCGTTGTCGGCATCGGCAGCATCTGGGATGCCCCACTCGACCAGGTACACGTCGAGGCCCCTGTCGAGGAGCACCTCGACCACCGAGTTGCCAGGAACCAGATCGAAGATGTAGCTGCGGTTGACCAGGCTGTGAACCAGGATCAGTGGTGGGCCGCCCCGCCGCTTGTCGCTGCGATAGCGCCACAACTCGACCTTGTCGCGCTGCCACACCGTGTCCTTGGGAGTGCTGGCCAGCGGCGGTCGGTCCATCCGGGCGTAGTGCAGCAGCCCGTTGCGGAACCCCTTGACCGTTCGGGTTGCAGACGTCGACATGCGCTCGACGAGGTCGGCCACCGGGTCCTTCGAGCCCTCACTCATCTTCGTCACCCTTCTGGTCGAGGCCATCGATCTTGGCTTCGAATTCGTCCAGCCGCTTGTTCAAGAGCCTGATCTGGCGTTCGAGACCGGCGATCTGGTTGGAGACATCTCTGACGTCTGTACCCGAAGGCAGGTTCACAGCGTGAAGCTGTCGCTTGATGAAGGTGGCTACGTCGTCTCGGGCACGCTTTTGAACCGCCCGGCCCAAAGTGATCGCTTCGATCACATCGGGGTTGGCAAGCGCCTTTTGCAGCGGGGGAGCCACCTGCTCTTCGACAGCGTCGTATGTCTTCTTCCAGATGGGCGGTTCCATGAGGAAAGCCTAGTGCTGGCGTACTGGGGCGCGCTCGGCCGACCGACCCGGAGACTCGAGACTGCCGGTCAGGCCGCGGCGCCGGTGTCGCTGACGAGTTCGCCCTCGGCGAGTGTTATGACCCGATCGAACGCCTGCATCACAGCGTCGTCGTGGGTGGCGACGATGACCGTGCCACCACCCGCCTTGACCTGGGCCAACAGGTCGAGCAGCGTCTGCTTGCCCTTCGCGTCGAGACCCGAGAACGGCTCGTCGATCAGCAGCAGCCGATACGGGCGGCAAACCGCAACGGTCAGGCCGGCCTTCTGGCGAAGTCCGCGGCTGAAGTCGGTCGGCAGATCGTCGATTCGCTTCTCGAGCCCGAAGGCCTCCAACAGTGCGTCGGTGTGCTGCTCGGCGGGCGTGGTTCCGTGAAGTCGGCTCAGGTATTCGAGGTGCTCGCCCAGGCTCAGGTCGTCGTAGAAAACCGGGGTGTCGGGCACGTACGAGACCGTGGCGCGAGATTCTTCGTCGCCGGCCGGTCCACCGGTTATGGCCACCCAGCCTTCGGTGGCCTCGATGAGTCCGGCTATGAGCGAAAGCAATGTCGATTTGCCAGAGCCGTTGTGTCCAACCAGTGCCACCGTCTCGCCGAAGCCGATCTCGAGGTCGATCGGGCCCAGGGCGCGGGTGGATCCATAGTCCTTCGTGAGTGCATGGCACTCGAGAAGCGGGCGGGGTCGACGCTTTGGTTCGTTCACCGCGGGGATCCTCCCTTGGCCTGCGCTGAGGCCTCTTCCATCGACTCCATGATCGAATCTCTCATGCGAATCCAGCCCAGCATCGCCGAGGCGACGATGAGCACTATCACCGCGATGGGCCGGGCCGCGTCGAGGGTCGAATCGCCGCGCTCGAGGGCTCGCTGAGCCACGATGACGGGCAGGGCGCCGCTGCCCGCCAGCACGACTGGCCACACGATCCGGAACAGGGCGGCCGAGCCGGCGATCTCGTCAGGCATGAACAGGCCGTTGCTCGCATCGCCGGCGTCGACGCGTTTGGTGCTGATGGCTCCGCCTGCGACCGCGACTCCGGCTGCGGGCAGAGATGCCAATGCCATGACGGCCAGTAAGTCGACCGAAGCTGCCGTCGCCGCGGAGACTGCGGCCACGATCAGCATCCACACCGTCATCGCTCCGGTGGCGACCAGAAGATGCTGGAACAAGACCGACGCGCTCTCGACCGGAGCACCGTTCAAGAACGACATGTGGTCGATCTCCTGGCTGAACGGCTCGACCATCTCCAAGGAAGCCAGGTAAGAGACAGCGACATAACCGAACGCCAGGGCGGGTGTTCCCTTCCAGGCCCCGGCCATTGCCAGCCCTGCGACCGTCGCCAGGGCCACGACCCGAACGATTCGTTGAATCGGCCACCGCAGGTAGCTGCAGAGGTCGCGGTACAGCACGGGCACTCTGGCGACCAGGCCATTCGGCGAGACACGTACATAGGGTCGCCCCCGCGGCCGCTCGAACCCGAGCTGGCGCCTGAGAAGGATCAACGATCGGATGTCTTGTTGGGCCAGTGCGAAGCGAACCTGGCGGATGAGCTTGGACCGTCGCGATGCTCGCTCGATCGAGAGGCCCCCGATGGCGAAGGCCCCGTAGGTCGCCAACCCGAAGGCAACGATCGGGGCAGCCAGAGCCCACCAGGTGAACTCGACCGGCCACAACGCCATCTGGCCGACCAGCGTGGTGGGAGCCGTAGAGGTGTGGTTGACGACGTCGACGGTCGCCCAAACCACCAGCGCACCCGCCCCGAAACTTCCAACCCAAGCCCGACGTCGCAAGACGGGCAACGATGCCGCCACCAACGCCATGCCGGCCGCTGCGGTCATGATGGTCAGACCGATCAGGGTGCCGCTGCCCAGCCAGGCCAGCGCCGAGCCGGGCAGGCGTCGCTGCACTAATTCGCCGGCCAGCAGCCCCGCCGCGGCCCCAAGCAAGGCAGCTGTGGCCAGCAGACGCAGAACCGCATTGCGGAGGGCAACCCTGCGTGCGATGGGGGTCATCAGAACGTGTTGAAGCTCGGCGGGGTCGAGCGCCAGCGGCCCTCCGCTGGTGCCCGAGCGCACTCCGGCCATCAGAGCCACGGCAGCTCCGAGGCCCAACCACGAAGGGGCGTAGGTCTCGATCCACGAGATTCCGGCCTCACCCGCGGGCGAGCCGTCGATGAAGCCGAGGGCGAGGTAGAAGCCGTAGAGGGCGAACAGCAGGGTCACATAGGCGCGGTACAGGACGTCTCCGACCTTGATGCTGCCCCGGTGCCGCAGGCGTACCAGTGCGCGCAGCTCGGAAAGCGCCCGGACCGGTTGAGAGGGGTCTGTCGGAGTCTTATCGCCAGGCGACTCGTCTTCACGCACTTGCACAACCCTACGTGCTCGTTGTGAGGTCAAAGGGCGCGGCGGTCTGTAAGGATCGACGGTCGTGAGCCAGCCGATCCACGATGACGAGCCCGACACCGGCGAGGCGGTGGTGCGTGCCCTGTTGGCTGCCGATCTTCCCCATCTGGCGAATGCCCCCGTCGAGTACCTGCAAACCTCGGGCACCGACAACGCCATGTGGCGCGTCGTCGTGGAGGGATCGTCCGATCTCGTCGTTCGGTTGCCCCGACGTTCGGGGGCAGCCGGCCAACTGACCCGCGAGGCGGCAGTGATGCAACAGCTGCGAGGGTCCGAGCTGGCCGACGTTGTTGCGGTACCGGCTGTCGTTCATGTCGGTGACCCGCAGCCGGCCTTCGGTCATCCGTGGGCTGTGTATGAGTGGCTCGATGGCGACGACGCCTGGTCGGCACGCGATGGGCTCGACCTCGAACAGCTGGCCGTCGACATCAGCCAAACGGTGGCGCGCATGCGCCATCTGAGGGTCAGCGGCGTGAGACAGCGTCGGCGGGGAGAGCGAGGTGGGCCCATCGAGGCGGTGCTGGAAAGGCT
Source organism: Acidimicrobiales bacterium (assembly GCA_020439485.1). Lineage (GTDB taxonomy): Bacteria > Actinomycetota > Acidimicrobiia > Acidimicrobiales > Poriferisodalaceae > JAAETH01. Next base: position 7,461 of record JAGQSP010000189.1, read on the forward strand.
CGACAGGTGGTTGACCGACCCAGCCTGGAACGCCCGGGCCCT
>JAGQSP010000190.1 GCA_020439485.1 Acidimicrobiales bacterium
GGAGTAGTTCTCGGTATCTCTCGCCGCGCTCGACGTAGCTCTGGGCCCCCGGCACGATGAGCACGTCGGGGTCGACGGCGTCGGGCCGAATCTTGGCGGGCACCCCGAGCGCCATGGCCCGAGCGGGCACGACCATTCCGCCTGGCACCAGGGCGTTGGCCCCCACGAGGGCCCCAGATTCGACAACTGCGGCGTGCAGAACCGTGCTGTTCGAGCCAACGAGTGCACCGTCGCGTATATCGCACGCTTCGAGGTGGGCGCAGTGGCCAACGGTGCAGTCGTCGCCGACGATGGTCGGAATCTCGAGTGTGGTGTGGATGACCGCGCCGTCCTGAATCGAGGTGCGAGCGCCGATCCTGATGAATCCGTCGTCGCCTCTCAGAACCGCAAACGGCCACACGGTCGACTGGGGACCGATGGTGACACTGCCTATGACAACCGCCTCTGGATGGATGTACGCGGTGGGGTGGATGTCGGGCGTCTGGTCGCCCAAGGCGTAAATGGCCATCGGAGCAACCTACCCGAATCGGGTACCGGCTCCCTACCCCGCCGGGTGCGGTTGGACGATCGCCAGCTAGCGTTTCGCGATGCCCACGAACCCGAACGAGCAAGCCGAGCCGCGCGCGCCCCAGCGCCCCCACACCAGGCAGATCCACGGAACGATCACCGAGGATCCGTGGTTCTGGCTGCGCGATCGCAACGACCCCCAGACCATCGAGTATCTGGAGGCCGAGAACGCCTTCGCCGATGCCCAGATGGGCCACCTCGACGCTCTGGCGGACCGCCTGTTCGAGGAGATCAAGGGGCGGGTGAAAGAAACCGACATGAGCGTGCCGGTTCGCAAGGGTCCGTGGTGGTATGTCGGGCGCACCGAAGAGGGCAAGCAATACCCGATTCACACCCGCCGAGCCGACATCGACGGCAGCCCGGCCGATGAAGAGCAGATCTTGCTGGACGAGAACGAGCTGGCGGCAGATTCTGACTATTTGGCCGTGGGTGACCTGCTGGTGAGCCCCGACCACCGCTTGCTCGCGTACACGTTCGACTTCGACGGCGACGAGAAATACGAGCTGCGCATCGTCGACCTGGAGACGGGCGAAACCCTGGCGGATCAGGCACAAGAGTTGACCTATGGGCTTGCATGGTCTGGCGACTCATCGACGATCTTCTACACCCTGGCCGACGAGATGCAGCGCTCGGATCGGGTTGTGCGCCACACGATCGGTACCCCCGTGGAACGAGACGAGGTCGTCTTCCACGAGACCGACGACCGTTTCTGGGTGGGCCTGGGCGCAACCCGATCGGAACGGTTCATCGTCATCTCCAGCGAGTCCAAGACCACTTCGGAGGTCAGCATCATCGACGCCGACGACCCCACGTCGGCTCCGCGGATCATCGAGCCTCGACGCCAAGACCACGAATACAAGGTCGAACACCACGGCGAGCGATTCCTCATCTTGTCCAACCACGAGGCACCCGATTTCAGGATGTTCGAGGCCCCGATCCACTCGCCGTCGATGCCGAACTGGACCGAGATCATGGCCCACGAACCCGGCGTGCGACTCGACGACGTCGATGCCTTCGAGGGCCACATCGTCATCACCAGGCGCCGAGACAACGTTCCCCAGGTCACGGTGTGGACCCTTCGAGACGGGTCGATGACAGACCTGGAGTTTCCCGAGCCGATCTTCGAGACCGGAGGATCTGGCAACGCAGAGTTCGACTCGACCGTCTATCGCTTCGGGTACGCGTCGATGGTGACCCCCAGCTCGATCTATGAACAAGACCTGGTCACCGGCGAGCGAACACTGCTGAAGCAACAGGAAGTTCTGGGCGGCTACGACGCACACCAGTACGTCACCGAACGGCTCTGGGCGCCCGCTTCAGACGGAACCCATGTGCCGGTCAGCGTGGTGCGCCACCGCGACACCCCAGTCGACGGTTCGGCGCCGTGTGTGCTGTACGGCTACGGCTCTTATGAGGTCGTCTTGCCCGCGGCGTTCTCGTCGAATCGGCTGTCTTTGCTGAACCGGGGCGTGGTGTACGCCATGGCGCACGTTCGCGGCGGGGGCGAGTTGGGGCGGGCCTGGTACGACCAGGGTCGCCTGGCCGACAAGATCAACTCGTTCACCGACATGATCACCGCGGTCGACCACCTCGAGAAGTCGGGCTGGGCCGCACCTGGCCGAATCGTCATCAGGGGCGGATCGGCAGGCGGGCTGTTGGTCGGAGCGGTCATGAACATGATCCCCGACCGGTTGGCCGGCGTCGTCGCCGAGGTGCCGTTCGTCGACAACGTCAACACGATGCTCGACCCCACCCTGCCGCTGACCATCGGCGAGTACGAGGAGTGGGGAAACCCCGAAGAACCCGAACCGTTCGGCTGGATGTCTCACTACTCGCCCTACGAGAACGTCGGCGCCGTCGACTACCCGCCCGTGTACGCCACCGCCGGACTGAACGACCCGCGGGTTTCGTATTGGGAGCCGGCGAAATGGATCGCAAAGCTCAGGACAACAGCCGTCGGCCGCCGCAGGTTCATCCTGAAGACCGAGATGGGCGCCGGCCACGGAGGCCCCTCGGGCCGCTACGACGCGTGGCGCGACGAGGCGCGCATCCAGGCGTTCGTGCTGGACGTCCTGGGGCTGGCCGACTGAGCAAGCGAAACGACGACGCCGCCGAAGGTCAGCCCCCTACCGCTGGTGTTCCGGTCAGGTCGATCACCGGCTCGCCGGCGATTCGGACCTGGCGGATGACGTCGAGAATCTCCTCGCCGATCAGCTCTTCGCGTTCCAACAGAGCGTCACGCAGCGCCTCGACCATGTCTCGGTTGGCCTCGAGCAGTTCGTCGACACGAGCCTTCGAGGCCTGCAAGATCTCCTCCACCGAGTCACGCCCGGCGTCGGATGCCAGAACCTTGGCGGTGAGGTCGGCCCCATTGCCCATGTTCGCGGCCTCCAGCGACATCAACCGACCTCCCAGGCCCAGCGCTCCGACCATGGTGGCCGCGGCCTTGGTGGCTGCTGCAAGGTCGCCCGAGGGGCCGCTGCCCGACTCGCCGAACCAGAGCTCCTCTGCGACCATTCCGCCGAACGCGATGTCGATGCGGGCCTCGATCTCGCTGCGGGTCTGGGTGAAGCGCTCTTCCTCGTCGCTGTGGGCCAGCAGGCCCAGGGCGTCGCGGCGCTTGATGATGGACAACACCTCGAGCTTGCGGCCCGCACCCACCAGGTGGGCGACGGTCGCATGGCCGGCCTCGTGCGTTGCGATGGTGCGGCGCTCGGCCTCGGTGTAGACGACCCGCTCGGTGAGCCCCAACTCCTCGGTCATCTTGGCCTGCTGAACATCGTCCCAGCTGAGGGCATCTCCGCCGCGCCTGAGGGCCCACACCAACGCCTCGTCGAAGAGGTGCTCGATCATCACGGGCGAGTAGCCCATGGTCATCGCGGCCAGGGTGTTGCGCCGCTCGACGTCGTCTAGTTCTGCGGTGTGGGCCTTGCGGTCGAGGTAGAAGTCGATGATGTCGCGCCGTCCCGGCCTTCCGGGAAGCCCGAAGTACACAGACCTGTCGAAGCGACCCGGTCGCAGCAACGCCGGATCGAGATCGCTGGCTCGGTTGGTGGCGCCCACGACCAGGATGTTCGCGGCCGCCGCGCGGCGCTTGCTCAGCTGGCGGTGCGAAGGCAGCACTCGGTTGACCCTGTCGATGACCGCATTGACCATGCGGGTTCCCAGAGGGGGTTCGTCGAAGCTCTGCAGCTGGATCAGCAGCTCGTTGACAACGCCGGTGATGCCCTCGCCGCGGCCACCACCCATGCCGCTGCGGGCTGCGCCGATGGCGTCGATCTCTTCGATGAACCCGATGGCGCCGCCCTCCTTGCGAGCGGCCTTGCGCAGGGCTTTGAAGTACGAACGGATCTTGCGGTTGGTCTGGCCGTAGTACATCGACTGGAAAGCCGACGACGACACGAACAGGAACGGAACGCCGGCCTCGTTGGCCATCGCCTTGGCCATATAGGTCTTGCCGGTTCCGGGAGGGCCCTCGAACAAGATCGCCCGACGAGGCGTGCCGCCCATGCGGTCGCGGAAGGTCTTGTGGGCCAAGAACAGGTTCAGGGTCTTGACCACCTCGTCACGGACGGTGTCGAGGCCCTTGACGTCGTCGATCGTGGTGTCGATCTCGCTGGGGTGATAGGTGACGTGAGGCGAGCGGCCCGCGGCCAACAACGGCGCCAGGACGGCGACGCCCAGGATGCACACCAGCACGATGCCGAACATGTACTCGCCGGCGATCGGAAACGACGGCAGGCCAGGCCACACCGGCTGGTCGGTCAGTACCCGCCACCACGCCCAGCCGGCCGCCAGTGCCAGCACGAACGCAATACGAGCGACCCGCCCCTGCCTGGTGCGCTCGCGGGTGGCGGCGACGTCGACCAGGGCGTCCGACAGAACTGTCGATTGCGACAGGCGGCTCAGTTCCACGATGGTTCCTCCAGGCTCAACTGCGGAAAGTGCTTGAACACCACTCTCCGTGGTTGCACCACCATAGAACGTCGGCCGTCCGGGCGCCAGGGTCGGTTGTGGATCAGGTGTTGAAGACGACCGTGGCCACGGCCAAGGCCATGAGTGCGCCATTGCGAACCAACGACGCAGGGCCCACCGGCCGCGACGACCAAGACCCGAAACACGAGCACGACGGAGGGTCGGGACGACCGATCGCCAACGCCAACAGGGCCGAGAACACCAGCAGCAGCACGATGCTGAAGGCCGCGGCGGCCACCACCCCCACACCCACGACCAGCGCCAGACCCAAAGCGACCTCGACCGGAGCCACCACGGGCACCGACCACGACGGGGCACCCAACGCTCGGGCGGCTACGGGCCACGCCGGGTCGCGCAGCTTCAGCACGCCCGAGAACAAGAACACCGCCCCCAGGACGACCGAAGTAGCAAAGGCCACCAGTAGGCCTCAGTGGGCGTCGAACGTGCCGAGCGCACCCTTGAAGAACACCAGCGGACCATCGTCGGCGCCCGACACCGCCAGCGACCTCACCGCGCCCACGACGATGTCGTGGTCACCGGCCGGATGGATGGCGTCGATGTCGCAGTCGATCCAGCCGAGCGAGCCCTCGATGATCGGCGACCCGCTGCCCGCGGCGCGCCAAGCGACGTCGGCAAACTTGTCTTCCGAGCGCGAAGCGAACACGCCGCACACGTCGCCTTGGTGGGCCGACAAGATGTTGGCGCAGAACGAACCCGACGCCTTGATCTGGGCCCAGGTTGCCGAATCTCGAGTCGGCAACCAGGCGACCAGCGCCGGCTCGAGAGACACCGAAGTGAACGACCCGATGGTCATGCCCACGGGCTGGTCGCCCGCCATGCCGGTGACGACGGTCACGCCGGTCGGGAAGTGACCGAGCGTCGACCTGAACTCCGCCGGATCGATCTTGCCTGCCTCGCTCACGTGTGTCTCCTAGCTATGTGGCGCATCGCCCCCAGGCACACAGCCGAGGACTCCGAACGCACAGAGACTAGAAGAAACCACACCGGCGACAGGCAAGCCGCCTCGGCGACTACTGGCCGACCTGAACCGTCATGCCCTCTACGGCCAAGAACACTTCGACCCCCAGCTCGGCGGCATCGCCTTCGAGCCCCGCGGCGATGTCCTCCAGCTGGTCGTCGTCGTGAGCAGGGTCGTGGTGAAACAGGGCCAGCCGCTTGGCTCCAGCGGCCTTGGCGACCTCGAGCGCATAACGCGGAGTGCAGTGACCCCAATCGGACTTGGCGGTGAACTCGGCCGGAGTGAACTGAGCGTCGTGGATCAGCAGGTCGACACCCGACACCAACTCGATCACCTCGGGGTCTTGCGAGAAGTCGAGAGGCTGTTGGTGATCTGGGATGTAGGCCACCGAAGCTCCCCCGAAATCGATGCGGTACCCGTTGGTGGGTCCCGGGTGCGGAATGCGACGTGCCGTCACCAGCACCTGACCGACCTCGATCGAAGCCCGGTCGAGTTCGTCTACCACGACCTCACCGGGCAGGTCGTCGACGGTCACCGGAAAGAAGGGTGGCCTGACGAACGACACGAGAACGTCGTGCAGCGGCCCTTCCTCCTGGGGCGGCCCGTAGATGTGGGCATTGGCGCCCGGCCGCAGGAGCGGCGAGAAGAACGGAAGCCCCTGGACGTGGTCCCAGTGCAGATGGGTCAACAACATGACGCCGTCGAAGGGGCCGTCGAAGGTCTTGGCGTAGCCGAGCAGCCCGGTGCCAAGGTCGAGCAGTATGGGAGGTGTGCCGGGCGCGGCCACAGACACACAAGAGGTGTTACCGCCGCAACCGATGTGAGACCGCGACGAACACGGGGTCGAGCCTCGTACACCGTGAAAGGTGACGCGCATGTGGTCTCTCACAAGCCCCCTCGGTCTCCGCAACGATCCTGAGCGAACCTAAGTCGCCCGAGACACATTCGGTCAAGAGACACCCGTCACACCGTTGAGGTGCCCCAGAAGGTCGTCGCGGTGGTTGCCGCGGTGATCCAAGACGCCCGCACGCTCCATCGCCACGCGCAGATCGTGGGGCCGAGACGCAGCGCTCATCGCCGCCTCGACCGTGATCAGGCGGCGCGACACCAGGTCGGCCAGCCCCTGGTCGAACGTCTGCATGCCGTAGTAGTCGCCCTCGGCGATCAGGTCGGCCAAGCTGGCCGTGGCCTCCATATCGACAATGGCCTGAGCCACCCTGCCCGTCACCACCATGGCTTCGGTCACCGGAACGCGCCCCTCACCGTTTGCTGCCGGCACCAACCGCTGACCCAGCGTTCCGCGCAGCGCCGACGCCAGGGTCGCCCTCACCTGGCGGTGCTGCTGGTGTGGGAAGAACTCGATGATTCGATTGACCGTCTCGGACGCGTCGGTCGTGTGCATCGAAGACAAGACGAGGTGGCCTGTTTCCGCGGCTTGCAGCGCGGCGTTGACCGTCTCGGGGTCGCGCATCTCGCCCACCAGGATCACGTCGGGGTCTTGGCGCAGGGCCGCCCTCATGGCGGTTGCGAACGACTTCGAATCCAGGCCGATTTCGCGCTGGTTGATCGATGCCCGCTTGTCACGGTGCAAGATCTCGATCGGGTCCTCGATGGTGACGATGTGACAGTTGCGGGTCGAGTTGATGTGGTCGACCATCGCCGCCAGGGTCGTCGTCTTGCCAGAACCGGTAGGGCCCGTCACCAACACGAGGCCGCGGGGTTCGTCGGCCAACCGTTGAACAACTCGGGGCAGGCCGAGTTCGGCTATCGAATCGACCCCGTAGGTGACATGGCGCAACACCAGGCCCACAGAACCGCGCTGGCGAAACGTGTTGACCCTGAAGCGACCGACCTTCGGGTCGGAGAACGCGAAGTCGGCGTCGCCCACCTCGGCGAATCGACCCTTGACGTGATCGGGCATGATCGCATCGACCATCGACATCGTGTCGTTGGGCGACAAGCGGTCTTCGGACTTCACCGCATAGAGCTGACCGTTTATGCGCATCTTGGGCTTGGAGCCCACCTTCAGGTGTATGTCGGAGGCGCCTACCTCGACAGCGCGCCGAAGCAGGGCATCGAGAAGGTTGCGAAGATCCTCGTGCGAGCGGCTCACACATCGCCTTTCGGCACCGCCGTGGCCCGACATGAGGAAACGGCGGGCCTGCCGCACTAGCGTTACTCGCCAGGGAGGTCAGTCACCCATGGGGGATACGAACGCGGGGTCGGGCATGATCGCCGGCTCCACCGAGATCGACGGAATGAACGTCGCCTGGCTTGAACAGGGTCAGGGTCCGCTGGCCATTTGTCTGCACGGTTTTCCCGACTCGGCCCACACCTACCGCTACCTGTTGCCGGCATTGGCCGCCGCCGGTTTCCGGGCCGTTGCACCCTTCACCCGGGGTTATGCACCCTCAGACCTGGCCCCGGACGGGCTGTACCAATCGGGAGCGCGGGGCCGCGACGCCTGCCGCCTCCACGACGCCCTGGGCGGCGACTCCGATGCGGTGATCATCGGCCACGACTGGGGCTCGGGAGCTGCCGACATCGCCGCCGTCGTCGAACCCGACCGCTGGAGCAAGGTCGTCTTGATGGCTGTGCCCCCGGGCAGCAGGGTCACCAAGGCGTTCTTCGACTATCGCCAGATCAGGCGCTCGTCTTACATGTTCTTCTTCCAGCACCCCCTGTCGGAGGCCGTGGTACCCCACGACGACTACGCCTTCATCAAGGGCCTTTGGAGCGACTGGTCGCCCGGATACGACCACACCACCGACGTCGAGTACTTCAAGGCCAGCGTGCCCGACCCACAACACCTGGCCGCGGCCCTGGGCTATTACCGCGCGACCTTCCAGCCCGACCTTCGCAGCCCGGATCTGCACGAGTGGGACGCTGCCGGCGCCAAGTGCCCCAGCCAACCCACCCTGTACATGCACGGTGTCGACGACGGCTGCATCGGCATCGAGGTGGCCGATGGGCTCGAGGCAGACCTGGCCGACGGATCGGCGGTGAACAGGGTCGAGGGTGCCGGGCACTTCCTGCACCTCGAAAAACCCGACATCGTCAACGCCGCAATAGTTGGGTTCTTGCGCTCATGACCGCTCATCCCCTTCCGGACGGACTGGTCGCGTTCGTCAAACGAGACTGCCCCACCTGCGTTCTGGTCGAGCCGGTGCTGGCTCAACTGTCCCAATCGGTGGGTCTCACCGTGTTCACCCAGGACGATCCGACCTTCCCGGCCGGGGCCGGCGAAGTGCGCCACGACTCTGACCTGTCGATGTCGTGGCATCACGACATCGAGACCGTCCCCACCCTGGTGAAGGTCGCCGACGGCGTCGAGCAGGAGCGCATCGTCGGGTGGTCTCGGCCTCAGTGGATCGAATTCACCGGCGCCGACGGCCTCGGGCCAGACCTGCCAGAGTGGCGGCCGGGTTGTGGCTCGTTGTCTGTCGACCCCAACCTGGCGGACGAATTGAGGGTGCGCTTCTCGGGGTCGACCTTGCGGGCCCGCCGGGTCGACTTCGCAGCCCTCGAAGACGAGATCGAGGCGATGTACGACCGGGGTTGGTCAGACGGTCTTCCGCTGGTTCCGCCAACCGAGGGTCGGGTCTTGGCGATGCTCGAGGGCACCGATCGGCCGCCCGATTCGGTGGTTGCCATCGCGCCACCCGACCTGGTCGAGGTCACGGTCGAGAAGGTCGCCATCAACGCCGTCATGGCCGGATGCAAGCCCGAGTATCTGCCCGTCGTGTTGGCCGCCGTCGAGGCGGCATGCACCGACCGCTTCAACATGCACGGCCTGCTCGCCACGACCATGCCCGCGGGGCCTGTCGTCATCGTAAACGGCCCCATTCGAGACCAGATCGGCATGAACTCGGGCAAGAACGTGATGGGCCAGGGCAACAGGGCCAATGCCACCATCGGCAGGGCCCTGCAGTTGGTCATTCGCAATGTGGGCGGAGGCAGGCCCGGAGAGGTCGACCGCGCCACCCACGGCCAGCCGGGAAAGTTGAGCTTCTGTTTTGCCGAGGACGAGGAAGGGTCGCCGTGGCAGCCCCTGTGTTCGGACTTCGGGCACGAAGCCGGCACCAACACGGTCAGCCTCTTCGCCGGCAACGGGGTGACGTGTGTCGTCGATCAGCTCTCCAGAGACCCCGATTCGCTGGCGGCCAGCCTGGCACAGGCCCTGATCGGCTCCAACCACCCGAAGCTGGTTCTGGGCTTCGACGCCATGATCGTCATGGGCCCAGAGCACGCCCGAGTGTTCGCCGAGGCCGGCTGGACCAAACAGCAGACCCGCGATCGCATCATCGAGCTGACCAAGCGCGACGGGGCCGAACTGGTACGCGGCGCCGGGGGCATTGCAGAAGGCCTACCCGAGGCATTCGCCGAGGCCAAGGCGATACCCAAGGTCAAACTAGAAGACGGCCTGATGATCGTTCACGCCGGCGGCGGAGCCGGCCTGTTCTCCCAGCTCATCGGGGGCTGGGTCAATGGCGCCAAGGGCAGCGCACCAATCTGTCACCCGATCTCGTGAGGTAACCGATGACCACCGTTCTTGATCCCACCAACGAATCCAAGCCGGCAACCTGGCAGCGCAGACCGCGGGCCCAGAGCCTGGAAGGCCTCACGGTTGGACTCCTCGACATCAGCAAGGCCAGGGGCAACGTGTTCCTCGACAGGCTCGAGGAGCGGCTGGTAGACACCGGCGCCAACGTGCTGCGATTCGCCAAGCCGACGTTCTCCAAGCCTGCACCCGTAGACCTGCGCCACGAGATCGCCACCCAGTGCGACGCCGTGATCGAGGCGCTAGCCGATTGAGGCAGCTGCACGTCGTGCAGTGTGCACGACATCGTCGATCTCGAGCGCCGGGGTGTTCCGGGCGTGTTCGTCGCCACCGTCGAGTTCATCGACGGAGCCCAGGCCCAATCGCGTGCCCTGGGCGCCGAGCCGATGGCGGTGTTCGTGGAACACCCCATCCAGGACCGCACCGATGACGAGATGCGCGACATCGCGGATCGTGCCGTCGATGCCCTGATCCAGGCACTCACCACCAACTAGAGGTCGAGGGTTTCGGTCCGCTGTGACCGAACACAAACCACGCGTTATCACGATGCGCGGTCGTCTGCTCACGCCCTTGCCGGAGAGCCGCGCTCGGTCGATGTTCGACCCGTACTCTGCCGAGGAGGCCCCATTGAGCCGCCAACGCCCATGGTCTCTCCTCGCATCACATCCGCAACTTCATACCGACGCACGTCCTCGAGACTGCCCGCCACCGTAAACAGGCGGGTTCTTTCGTCGTTCGCCCTACTGCGCTGCACCGCGTCGGTGGTTGGCGCCGCCATGGCCCTTGTCGCTTGGTCATCGGGGTCCTACCCCGAGATCGAACCCGAGCTGCTGGGCGTGGCGGCAGCGATGGCGTTCGTGTTCGGTCCCTGGAACGTGTTCTTGTTGCGCAGCGCTGCGACCACGGCCAGGTGGCCTTGGTTGTGGGCACCAGCCGATGTGCTCATCATCGGGGGCGTTGCAGCCATCGCCCCGCCGCAGGTCTGGCCCGCGGCTGCTGCTGTCGCTCTGGCCACGGTGGCCCTCGAGTCGACACGGTCTGGCCGTATGGCCGGTCTGGCCACCACCTTGACAGCCGTCGCCTCACTAGGTGTTTCGGGTCTGGTAGCGGGCAGCGACGATGTGGCCTTGTCGACCCCCGCCTTTGCCGTGGCTGCCCTGTTGGCGGTCGGAGCCGTAGGTGCTCTCAGCGACGAGCAACACGCGACCCTGCGTCGGCTCGGCGCCATGCTCGACGGTGTTCCGGGCATCGTCTGGGAGGCCGACGCCAGCGACCATCGCATGGTGTTCGTCAGCGGCCGGGTGCGCGATGTGCTGGGTTATGGCCCTCTCGAGTTCTCCAAGCCAGGCATGTCGTGGGCAGACCTGGTGCACCCCGAAGACCAGCACACCATCATCGACACCTCGCGGATCGGTTCGATGAGATGGCCGCTGGTCAGAGAGTTCCGGATGCGGGCGCGCAACGGCGACTGGGTGTGGCTGCGCGACCTGGTGCGCGCCGAGCAACGTCCCGACGGATCGTGGGCCCTGCGCGGAGTCGCCACCGATGTCACACCTCAGCGTGAGGCCGACGACCGGGCGATGCGATTCGTGAGGTTCGTCGACGAGATCGATGCCCCGGTCTTGGTGCTGCGCCTCGACGACCCGTCCGATGAGTCGAGCCTGCGAGTGCTGAGGTCGAACGCCGCCGTCAACCGCTGGTCGGACGTGGGGCCTCTGGATGGCTACGCAGCCCACGAGGTCGATTGGATCGTCACCAGCGGACTGCGAGCGAGGGTCCTCGGCGTCTTGGCGACCGACAACCCGTTCGTCGGCCGCGAGGTGAAAGCCCCCGTTCCTGCTGCCGATGGGTCGGTCTTCGACCTCGAGATAAAGGCCCTCGGCGACGGCTGCGCCGCGGTGACCTACCACGACGCCACCGACCGGGTCGCGGCCCGCGACTCGCTGCGCCGCGAAACACTCCAAGATCCCCTGACGGGCCTGCCCAACCGGGCCCACCTGATGGAACGGCTGCGCAAGCACGTAGGCCAAAACGACGACACATCGGGCTTGGCACTGCTGATCCTCGACCTCGACCAGTTCAAAGAGGTGAACGACACCCTCGGCCACCACCACGGCGACGCTCTGTTGCGCCAGGTGGCTTCGCGCTTGGGTGATCTGCGCCGGGGCTCGGACATGGTCGCCCGTCTGGGCGGCGACGAGTTCGCGATCCTGTTGGTCGACGACGGAGTCAGCCGCGCCGCCGGGGTGGCTTCCTCGGTGGTCGACACCATCGGGGCGCCGCTGACCCTTCAGGGCCTCCAGGTGCAGGCGGGCGCATCCATCGGCATTGCCAGCCATCCCAACGACGCCCAAGCCCCCGACGAGTTGCTGCAGAAGGCCGAAGTGGCGATGTACCAGGCCAAGGCCACGCGCAAGAGCTGGGCTTGGTACTCGGCCAAGGACGACAAGTACTCGGTTCGTCGGCTGACCCTGCTTGGCGAGCTGCCGCGAGCGCTGGCCAACGACGAAATCGTCGTCTACTACCAGCCCAAGATCGACCTGTCGCGGGGCCTCGTCGTCGGTGTCGAGGCGCTGGTCAGGTGGCATCACCCCGACCTCGGCTCGGTGCCACCCGACGAGTTCATCGAGCTGACCGAGGTATCGGGCCTGGTGAACGAGTTGACCAGGCAGGTCATATCCAAGTCGGTCGCTCAGCTGAGGGAATGGGACCAACAAGGCATCCACATCGGCGTTGCTGTGAACCTGTCGGTCCGCAACTTCCACGATGCCGGCCTTGCGGCGTTCATCACCGAGGTGCTCGACCGTAACGGCATCAACGCTTCACGGCTGATGCTCGAGATCACCGAGAGCCAGGTCGTCGACGATCTCGCCTTGGCCGCCGACGTGCTGCGTTCGCTCAGCGAGCTGGGCATTCGTACCTCCATCGACGACTTCGGCACCGGCTTCTCATCGCTGACCCACTTGCGGCGCCTGCCCATCGACGAGATCAAGATCGACAGGTCGTTCGTGGGCCAGATGTCGACCAACGAACACGACGCGGTGATAGTTCGCTCGATCGTGAAGCTGGGGCACGACCTGGACCTCGAGGTCGTGGCCGAGGGGGTCGAAGACGAGTGGACACTCGACAGCCTGAGGCGCCTGGGATGCGACCGCGCCCAGGGCTATTACTTCCAGCGCGCTGTTCCGCCCGAGGAGATCCCGGCTTTCGTCGCCGGCCTGGCTTCTCTGGCCCGCTGATCATCTCGGCTGAACTGGATCATCGGCGAAACGAGTAAATTCGGACCATGTCTTCCGCCATGACCGAAGCCGCCAACGCCGCAGAACTCGCCTCTGCCGTAATCGAGTCATGCGTGCGCACCCTCGCCGCACGCCCCGATGCCGACGAGCAACAAGTGTTGTTGTACGACCTGGCCCATGGTGCCTCGGCCGTAGAGATGTGCCGAGCCGTCATCGACGACGGCAACCGCGGCGAGCAGGAAGCAGCCCTGGCATGCGCCTTCGTCGCCGACGTCGTAGCCGACCTCATCGGCAAGATCACCGGGCGCGAGCATCTGTGGGGGGTCGAGATCGGCGCCCTCGATGCCACCCGCCCGTTCCTGGCCAAGTACCGCGACCCCGAGTTCCTGGCGTCGCTGGCCGATATGTCTCCGCCCTCACATCTCGACGAAGACTTCGAGATGGTGGCCGACACCTTCCGCCGGTTCGGCGAGGACAAGATCGCACCGGTGGCAGAACACATCCACCGTCACGACGAAGACATTCCAGAGGAGATCATCTCGGGCCTGGCCGAGCTGGGCTGCTTCGGCCTGTCGGTACCCGAGGAGTACGGGGGCTTCGCCACAGGCGGCGAGAGTGACTACTACGGCATGGTCATCGCCACCGAAGAGCTGAGCCGCGCCTCGCTTGGTGCCGGTGGTTCGTTGATAACCCGGCCCGAGATCCTCACCCGTGCACTCGAGCGCGGTGGCACCGAGGAGCAAAAGCAATCGTGGATGCCGCGCATCGCAACGGGCGAGGTCATGTGTGCTGTGGCCGTCACCGAGCCAGACTTCGGCTCGGACGTTGCCAGCCTCAAGGTCACCGCAACGCCAACAGAGGGCGGCTGGCTCATCAACGGTGTCAAGACCTGGTGCACGTTCGCTGGTCGCGCCAACGCTCTGATGCTGCTAGCCCGCACCGACCCCGACCGCTCGAAGGGTCACCGCGGCCTGTCGCTGTTCATCGTCGAGAAGGAATCGACTTCGGGCCATTCATTCGAGTTGACCCAAGACAGCGGCGGCACGATGGAGGGTCGAGCCATCCCGACACTGGGCTATCGCGGCATGCACTCGTTCGAGGTGGCTTTCGACAACTGGTTCGTGCCGGGCGAGAACCTGATCGGCGGTGACGAAGGCCTCGGCAAGGGCTTCTACCTGCAGATGGCAGGCTTCGAAAACGGTCGTCTGCAGACAGCGGCCAGAGCTGTCGGGGTGATGCAGGCGGCATATGAGGCCGCAACCCAGTACGCAAACGAGCGTCTGGTGTTCGGGCAGACAATCGCCGACTATCAACTCACCAAGGCCAAGCTGGGCCGTATGAACTCGATCATCCGCTCGGCCCGCCAGTATGCGTACGCAGTGGCGACCATGATGGCCAAGGGCGAAGGAACACTCGAGGCTTCGATGGTCAAGGCCTACGTGTGCAAGGCCGCCGAGTGGGTAACCCGAGAGGCCATGCAGATTCACGGCGGTTTCGGGTATGCCGAGGAGTACAACGTCAGCCGCCTGTTCGTCGACGCACGCGTTCTTTCGATCTTCGAGGGCGCCGACGAGACCTTGTGCCTGAAGCTCATCGCCAGGCGACTGTTGGCTTCGGCCTGATCACTGCCACGGCGGCCGCAGGGCCGTCCGTCGAAAGGTCCGCGAAACACGGCAGACCGCTCAACTGCCACCTGTGACGACCGATGGCATGGTTAGGCCTAGAGCGGGAGACCAAGCCGTTGTCCTCGTCACTTCGAGATGTACTGGATCATGCCCCGTACGTCTTGACCCCATCGACAAAACCGAGAAGGTGGAGTGACGGCCCCGCCGACGAGGCCTCGGTTCTGGTCGAGGCGGGCCTGCGTGCCATGCGCCTGGTCGGCGCGTTGCTGTTGTTCCCCTACATCATCAGGTATCGACCCGGGCCCTCCGAGGTCGAACTCCCCTTCAACGAGTGGATCAGCGCAGTGTCGCTTTGCGGCTCGCTGGCCCTGGCCAACGGCTTGTCGATAGTCGCAGGACGGGTTCAACTGGGTCGAGTGCGCCTGGCCGCCAGCCTGTTCGGCCTGTTTGCCGACACCCTCATCGTGCTCTTGGTGATCGGCGGGTTCGGAATCCTCGACCCCGACATCGCCTGGTACATCCTCATAATCCCGGTGTTGGAGGCCGGGATGAGGTTCGGCGCCAAAGCCTCGATCTACAGCTGGATATCGCTGCTGCTCGGCTATGTGCTGGTGGCCCGCTGGGCGGGACGCAGCGACTCTTTGTTCGACAACTTCAGCGAGACACTGCAGCGCGTCGGTGTGGTGTTGCTGGTGGCCATCCCCGTCGTCTATCTGTCGCAGAAGCTGCTGCTGGACATCCGTCTCGAGCGCAGAGCGACCGGCGAGGCCACTCGCCGCAGTCGGCTACTGGAAACGGTGGCCCAATCGAGCCAGAGGGTGTCGAGACTCGATGCAGGCATGGTCGACGAACTGCTCGACAGCGTGGCAGCGCTGGGATTCGAGGTCGTCGACGTTTGCGTTCTGGGCGTCGGTGGCCAGTGGCGTATCGAGGCCTCTCGAACCGAGGTCGCCGGGATCGACCTGCCAAACCCCGACGCGCCAGAGGGTGGGCTTCACCGGCTGGCCGAGCACGACCGCACGGTGATCTTGCACTCGACACAAGGCGCGGCGGTCGAGAGCGCCCTGCGAAGGCACGGCTTGTCGACCGTGCTGGTGAGGGCGCTGGGCGCCCAAGGTGATGCTTCTGTTGCGCTGAGGTGTGGCAAGCGGCTGGGAACACACGTCACGTCGACACAGGTCGAGTGCGTGGAACTGCTGGGTGGCAACGCCACGATCGCCCTACACAACAAGCGCTTGGTGGGTGAGCTCCGCGCCATGCAGCACAGGCTGCATCACCAGGCCTACCACGACGCCCTCACCGGTCTGTCCAACCGCCAGTACTTCAACGAACAGCTCGACGAGACATTCGCCGATCGTCGGGGTCAGGCCACCGAATGCGCCGTGATGTTCATCGACCTCGACAGGTTCAAGCCGGTCAACGACAGCCTGGGCCACGACGTCGGAAACGAGCTGCTGATCAACGTGGCGCGGCGCCTCACCAGCGCGGTGCGCGAGCACGACCTGGTGGCGAGAATGGGCGGCGACGAGTTCGTCGTGTTGCTGCGGGAGATCTATCCCAGCGTCAACGAGAGCGAACTGACCGACGTCGCCGACCGCATCTGCGAAACGATCAGCGAGCCCTTCGTGGTGTCCAGCAACGAGATCGTCATCAGCTGCTCGGTCGGCATCGCGATCTCGGGCGACGATGTCGAGAACGCCGGCGAGCTGGTGAGACGCGCCGACCTGGCCATGTACCGCGCCAAGGGTCTGGGCAAGGCTCGCTGGGAGCTCTACCAGCCCGAGGTCGACGAGGAAGGCGTCAGCCGCATCCGCATCGAACGCGACCTCAGGCGTGCCGTCACCAACAACCAGGTCGAGGTGGCGTTCCAAGGCATCTTGTCTGTGCGCTCTGGTCAGTTCATCGGCGCCGAAACCCTCTTGCGTTGGCACCATCCGGTTCAGGGTCTGATACCGCCCGACACCCTCGTGCCGATCGCAGAAGACTCGGGCCTGATCCTCGAGTTGGGGCGACGCATCCTGGAGCGGGCGTGCCTGCAGGCCGTCGACTGGAAGCGCCGCTTCCCCGAGCAGTCGCCGATGGTGGCTGTCAATGTGTCGCCCATCCAGCTGTTCCACCCACGCTTCTTCGACACCCTCGACAGCGTCCTCGAGCGCACAGGGGTGCAGCCCAACAACCTGATCGCCGAGATCACCGAGAACATCGTCAGCGCCGGCAACGACTCGGAGACCAAGCTCAAGATGTTGCGCGACCGTGGGCTGCGGTTGGCGCTGGACGACTTCGGCCAAGGCCAGACCTCGCTGCTGTATCTGAGGCGCTTCCCGATCGACATCTTGAAGGTCGACAAGACTTTCGTGCGCAACGGCGACACCGACCCCGCCGACCGGGTGATTCTGGAGTCGATCATCGACCTGGCCCATGATCTGGGCCTGGTGGTCATCGCCGAGGGTGTCGAGACCAAGTCGCAGCTCCGTTTGCTCCGCGACCTCGATTGCGACCTGGCCCAGGGCTACCTGCTGCACCGCCCGACGACCGGCAACGAGATGACCCAGAAGGTCGTCGAGAGCCGCAACCGCCTGGCCCAACGCTCGGCCAGGAACTCGGCCTGAGCGACCCGAAGGCGGACCTCAGTCGAGCAGATCGTCGAGGAATCCTTCCACCTGGCCCCGGACGTCGACATCTAGGTCGACCAACGCCGCCTCTGCGGTGGAGACAACACCACTGGCGACGGTCTCGAAGCGGTCCTTTATCGGTGAGAAGAACCGGCTCAGTTGTGCATAGTGATGGCGATCGTCGTTGCCCATCCGGTGGACGTGGTACCTGAGCGGAAACAGCACGTTCAGGTGAGCTCTGGCCCTTGTTACGGCCACGTATGCCAGCCTGAGCTCTTCGTCGAGGCCCTCTGCATCGCCCAGGGCCATGTCGCTGGGCATGTTGCCATCGGCGGCGTGCAGCAGGTGCACGGCCGTCCATTCGCACCCCTTTGCCGAATGGATGGTCGACAGGGTGAGGTACTCGTCGTCTAGATGTGGACTGCCGGCCAGATCGCCGGTGCGTTCTGGCGGGTCGAGCACCACCTCGGTGAGGAACCGCGACCGCGACGCGTATCCGCCGGCCAGCACGGCCAACTGTTCGAGGTCGGCGATGCGGGCCTCGGCGTCTTCGTAGCGCCTGGGGAACGTGGTGGCGCACAGGCGAGCCAGTCGATCGACCTGGGTGGCCGGAGGCACCAGCGAGATCTCCTCGGCTGCTCCGCCGGGGCCACAGTCGCTCCACGCCTGGCGCAGCGCAGCGACATCGGCCTGTGCGCGCCTTGGAATCTCGAAGTCGCCGGCCAAGAAACGCGACAGCGCCCCGTCTGGATCGGTTGCCACGTCGAGTTGTTCGAGCAGGCTGGTTGCAGTGGCCGGGCCCACCCCGTCGAGCATCCGCAGAGCACGGTTCCACGCCAGCTGATCGCCTGGGTTGTCGAGCACACGCAGCAGGGCCAGAAGGTCCTTGACGTGGCCGGCTTCGAGATATTTGAGGCCACCGAACTTGACGAACGGGATGTTGCGCCTGGCCAGCTCGAGCTCGAGATGTGCGCTGTGGTGGCCGGCACGAAACAGCACGGCCTGATCGCTGAGGTCGACGCCGTCGTCGCGCAACCTGAGCACCTCGTCGCACACCCAGTTGCTCTGGGCCGACTCGTCGTCGCAGGTCACCAATCGAGGAAGCGGGCCCACGGTGGCATCGGTGGTCAGCTCCTTGCGGACCAGGAACTGCGACTGGGCGATGACGCCGTTGGCGATCTCGAGCACCGGCTGGGTCGACCGATAGTTGGTGGTGAGGGTGACCATGCGGGCATCGTGAAACCGGTTGGTAAAGCTCCACATGTTGTCGACCGTGGCCGCCCTGAACCCGTAGATCGCCTGGGCGTCGTCGCCCACAACGGTGATCTTTGCGCCGGGGTGGTCTGAGGTCGCAGAGAGGGCCATGACGATGTCGGCCTGGATGGGGTTTGTGTCCTGGTACTCGTCGACCAGAACGTGGTCGAATCGGGCCCTCAGGGCGGCACCACCGGCTTCTGAGACCGCAAAAGCCCTCAGGTGCAGCAACAGGTCGTCGTAGTCGAGGACCTGCTGGCGCCGCTTGCGAGCCACGTAGTCCTTGATGATGGTGCGGATCGCCTCGTGGTGTTCTGCGCACCAAGGGAAGTGCTCGGTGAGGACCTCGGACAGGGGTTGGCGACTGTTGACCATTCGCGAGTAGATCGCCGCGATGGTGTCGGCACGGGGAAAGCGGCGCCGGGTAGACACAACGTCGGCCTCTGTGCGGACGATCGCGAACAGTTCCGAGACGTCCGACGGGTCGAGCACGGTGAAGGACGCGCTGAGGCCCAACGATTCGGCGTGATGGCGCAGCAATCGGTTGGCGACCGAATGGAACGTGCCGCCCCAAACCCTGGCGGCCAGCTGGCGATCGGTCATGGCCCCCACACGATCGAGCATTTCGGCGGCGGCTCGTCGCGTGAACGTCAGCAACAAGATGCGGTCTGGGTCAGCGCCTTGTGCGATGAGCCTGGCGACCCGAGCCGCAAGCGTGCCGGTCTTGCCGGTGCCGGCACCGGCCACGATCAGCAGCG
>JAGQSP010000191.1 GCA_020439485.1 Acidimicrobiales bacterium
GCCTCAGCGGCTGGGCCGGCTTGCTTCTGGGCGTGTCTGTCGCGTTGGCCGTGATTCCGCTGGTCGTGTCGATTCTCGACGGCGCCGACGATGCGTGGATACTGCTGGCCGCGCTGGTGGTTCTGGTTGCGTCGGCAGCCTTTGGCCAGGTTCTTGGCTTGCAGCTGGGCGAGCGGCTGCGGGGCAACATCTCGGGCCGTGTCGGATCGGCCGATCGGGTCGCGGGCGCCGTCGCCGGTTCGGTGGGCGTCCTGGTGGTGTTCTGGTTGCTCGTACCGACGTTGGCCGAGGTGCCGGGCTGGATCTCGGCCCAGGTGCGGGGCTCGTTTGTGGCCGAGGTCATCGAGGAGCGTCTTCCCGAGCCGCCTGACGCGCTGTCGGCACTGCGCGACGCGGTCGGCGAGAGGTCGTTCCCGACGGTGTTCGACGAGGCACCCGATCTGGCCGACCCCGGCCCGGCTCCCACCCAGGTGCCACTCGACCAGCGCACCCAGGCGCTGGTGGCCGAATCGGTCGTTCGTCTGCATGTGCCGGCGTGCGGCCGCATCCAGCAGGGCACTGGGTTCGTCGCCGCCGACCGAATCGTCATCACCAACGCACACGTCGTGGCCGGCGCTTCGGAGGTGACGGTCATCGACGACGTCGGCGTGAGGCACGCAGGTGTCGTTGTGGGGTTCGACCCCGAACGCGATCTCGCCGCGGTGAGGGTCGACGATCTCGACCGCCGCCCGTTGGTCACCGCGCCGGTCGAGCCAGACACCCTGGCCGCCGCGTTCGGCCATCCCGGAGGCGGCGAGCTACGAATAGCCCCCGTCCGAATCGCCGACGTGCTGAAGGCCAAGGGGCGCGATCTGTATGACGAGGTCGAGACGCTGCGCGAGGTCGTGGTGATGGCGGTGAACCTGCGCCTCGGCGACTCGGGCGCTCCGGTGGTCGACCAACGCGGCGCGGTGGTGGGTGTGGCGTTCGCAGTGGCACCAGACGGCGACGAGACCGCCTATGGCGTCACGGTGGCCGAACTCGACGCATTCATCGCCGCACAGGCTCCGGGCGGCCAGTGGCAGCCGAGCGCTGCCAGCGACTGCCTCTGAACGACGAAGACCCCGACCGGGTCGGTCGGGGTCTGTCGTACGAGAGTTGGCTAGCGGCCGTGAGCCGCCGCGATCAATCGGGTTCGATGAAGATGCACTCGCCCGGGCACTCTTCGGCCGACTCGATGACCGCATCGAGCTGCGAGTCGGGGAACGAGGCAAGACCCTCGGCGCCGCCCGGATCGGAGAAGACCTTGTCGCCTTCCTTCACGTAGGCGAGCCCGTCGTCGAGCAAGGTGAATACGTCGGGGGCGATCTCTTCGCACAGGCCATCGCCGGTGCACAGATCCTGGTCGATCCAAACCTTCATCTCTGGTGTTGCCTTCCTTTGGCCGCCGCGCTGCGGTGTTGCTTCCGGCATTGTACGGACACTGGACGTGCCGAGTTGACACCCTAGGGTCACCCGCCGACGAACAGCGTCCTTTGCATTGTCGGCTGTTCCGCCGTGGGTCTAAATGTAGCGGTTCGGCGCCGAGGTCAACGCGCAAGTCGCGTGTATCGTCGCCGACTGGAGCGCATGGCAACCGCGTCGAGGCTATGGGAGGACCGATGCCGTCGAGCAGGGACGATCACAGTCGGGGGAGCAACGGCGAAGCCGACGCTGTCCAGCGGGCTCAGCTGCGTGCGCTCGAAGAAGAGGTGATCCTGCTGCGCAGTCGCCTCCAGGATGCGCCCAAGCGGGTGCGCACCCTCGAGGAGAGGCTGCTCGAGACCAAGGGTCAGCTGGCCCAGGCGGTTTCGCAGAACGAGAAGCTCACCTACACCCTGCGCGAGGCCCGCGAACACATCGCGGCCCTGCGCGAAGAGGTCGACAAGCTCACCCAGCCACCTTCGGCCTACGGCACGCTGATTGCCATCAACGAAGACGGCACCGTCGATGTGAACGCCAACGGCCGCAAGATGCGGGTCACCTCGCACCCCGAGTTGGGTATCGACGACCTGGTTCCCGGTGCCGAGGTGGTGCTGAACGAGTCGTTCAACATCGTCCTGGCCCGCCGCCCCGACACTTCGGGTGAGATCGCCACCCTCAAAGAGGTACTCGAAGACCAGCATCGGGCCATCGTCATCGGACGGGCCGACGAAGAGCGTGTGGTCGAGCTGGCCGCCGCGCTGCGCGAGACCAAGATCAAGTCGGGCGACGCTCTGCTGATCGACACGCGGGCCAACCTGGCGCTCGAGAAGCTGCCAAAGGCCGAGGTCGAAGAGCTGGTGCTCGAGGAAGTGCCAGACGTCTCCTACGAAGACATCGGCGGCCTCAGCGACCAGATCGAGCAGATCACCGACGCAGTCGAGCTGCCGTTCCTGCACAAGGATCTCTACAAGGAGTTCGATCTGCCCGCACCCAAGGGCATCTTGTTGTACGGCCCTCCAGGCTGTGGCAAGACACTCATCGCCAAGGCGGTCGCCAACTCGCTGGCCAAGAAGGTCGCGGCAGCGTCGGGCGATGCAAGCGGCCGCTCGTTCTTCTTGAACATCAAGGGCCCCGAGCTGCTGAACAAATACGTCGGCGAGACCGAGCGCCAGATCCGCCAGATCTTCCAGCGGGCCCGCGAGAAGGCCAGCGAGGGTTGGCCGGTCATCGTGTTCTTCGACGAGATGGAGTCGCTGTTTCGCACCCGCGGGTCTGGCATCAGCTCCGACATGGAGTCGACGGTGGTGCCCCAGCTGCTGGCCGAGATCGACGGTGTCGAGGGCCTACAGAACGTCATCGTCATCGGTGCGTCCAACCGCGAAGACCTCATCGACCCCGCGATTCTGCGCCCCGGCCGCCTCGACGTGAAGATCAAGATCCAGCGGCCCGACGAGTCTGCGGCCAACAGCATCTTCAGCACCTATCTCACCGCCGACCTGCCGATCGACGACAACGAGATCATCGACCTGGGCGGTGGCGACCGTGACAAGGCCGTTCGAGTGATGATCGAGCAGACCGTCGAGGACATGTACCGCGAGGACGAGGCCAACCGGTTCCTCGAGGTCACCTACCAGAACGGTGACAAAGAGGTCATGTACTTCAAGGACTTCGCCTCGGGCGCCATGATCGAAAACATCGTGCGCCGCTCGAAGAAGCTGGCCATCAAGCGGGCCATCGCCGGTGGCAGCCAGGGCATCCGCCTCGAAGACATGATCGCTTCGGTCAAGCAGGAGTTCCGCGAGCACGAAGACCTGCCCAACACGACCAACCCCGACGACTGGGCCAAGATCTCGGGCAAGAAGGGCGAACGCATCGTGTTCATCCGCACCCTGGTCGGCAACGACGACGCCCAGAAGTCCACCGGCGGCCGCGCCATCGAGCGGGTTCAGACCGGTCAGTACCTCTAGCGCGGGCTCGCCTTCCCGATATGGAGGCGATTTCCCCTCGAAATCCGGGGCAAACCTGCCTCCATATCGGAGGAGGTCGGCTTCGCCGGCGGACTCGGGCGCTAACGTCGTGCGCCATGCCTCAGCACATCAAGTCGCCCTTCGTCGTACCCGGTGTCGAGCCCAAGCTCATCGAAGAATACGTCGGCGGGGTCAACACGTCGGCTTCGCACGTTTCGGTTGCCCGAATGGTGGCGCCAGGCGGTTGGGACGAGCCGGGCCAGACGCCCGAGTTCGAAGAGATCACCGTGGTGTTGCGCGGCACGCTTCGGGTCGAGCACGAGGGCGGCCAGACCGACGTCAAGGCCGGCCAGGCGATTGTGGCGTCGGCGGGGGAGTGGGTCAGGTACTCGACCCCTTTCGAGGGTGGCGCGGAATACGTAGCGGTATGCATGCCGGCGTTCTCGCCAGACAGCGCCAATCGCGACGAATAGCCACCGTCACCTCGATGTGAGAACATCGCCGACATGGGTGAGATGGTTTCTTTCGCAAGCAATGGCAACGATGCACGGGGTTACCTTGCGGTGCCCGAAGGCGGTACGGGCCCTGGCCTGATCGTGGTGCAGGAGTGGTGGGGCCTGAACGACCAGATCAAGGGAACATGCGACCGCCTCGCAGCCGAGGGTTTCGTGGCGCTGGCTCCCGACCTCTACCACGGTGAGCTGGCCGGCCACGACGAGATGGACAAGGCCGGCCACCTGATGACCACCCTTCCGCCAGACCGTGCCGCCCGTGACATGAGCGGCGCCGTCGACTACCTGGCCGAGCACGACGCCACCACCGGCGACGGAATCGGCGTCATGGGCTTTTGCATGGGTGGCATGTTGACGTTCATCCTGGCTGCCCAGCGGGGCGACAAGATCAAGGCAGCCGTGCCGTTCTATGGCTTCCCGGCCGGTGAAGGCGAGCCCGACTGGAGCGGCCTCACCGCCGTCGTCAGGGGCCACATGGCCAACCCAGACGACTTCTTCGGCCCCGAGGCCGCCCGCGATCTCGAGTCGCGCCTGCAGGCGATGGGCAAGGACGTGCAGCTCACGATCCACGACGCGGGCCACGCCTTCATGAACGAAACCGATGCCATAGGCACCTACGACGCCGAGTTGGCTGCCCAGGTGTGGCCCGAAGCGGTCGGTTTCCTGCACGATCAGCTCGGCTGATCACACATCGGACTGAATGACCGTTCACTTTCCGAGAACTGAACGCCACCTATTGTTGGCGCCGTGATTCAGCGAGTAGGTGTCGACCCGGGTTCGCAGGCCCGGTCGCGCGCGGTGTTCGAGCGCATCGTCGATGCGACCGAGGCGATGCTCGATGGTCGCGACTGGGAGTCGATAACCGTCGAGGACGTGTGCCTTTCGGCCGACGTGTCGCCCTCGTCGTTCTATAGGCGGTTCAGTTCCAAGGACGCGTTGCTGGACGAGATCCACAGCCGCTGGCTGACCCAACGCCTCGACTCGGCCAACGCGTTGGTCGAGTTGTTGCCGTGGGACACGGCCGAAACGCCGGAGCTGCTCCGAATAATCGCCGAGGTCTACATCGCCGACAGGGGCGAGGTTTCGGACCGGGCTCTATCCATGTTCCGGGCCCAGGTCAGCAACCCGCGGCTGGCCAAGGCCAGGATGGACACAGACCGGGCGATCATGTCGATAGTCGCCGACAGGTTGGCCGCTCATCTCGGCGCAGAGGCCGACGAGGTGCGTTTTGCCCTGATGATGCTGTCGGCAGGAATTCTGGCCGCGGTTCAGCCGCCGTCGCCGTTCGTCGAGTTGCTGGATTGGACCAACGAGGACCTCGCCGACAACTGCGTCACCATGTTCACCCGCATGTTGGGAATCTCAGAACAGGAGTGATCCCTCCCGTTTGGATCTGTACCTAACCAACTCATGCTTTCGACCCGTTTCAGCCGTATCGCCATTTCCTCCCTTCTCGCCGTGGGCGCCGTCGCCGGTTGCTCGAGCTCGGCCGAGGACCTCAGCGACGAAGAACTGCGCGATCAACTCATCGAGACGTTCACCAGCGGTGACGACGCTCTATCCGACGAACAGGCAACCTGCATCGCCGATCAGCTATTCGAGCGCGTCGAACGCGACGAGCTGAACCGCCTGGCCGACGCCGACGACGTCAACGACTTCACCGAGGAAGACACCGCCCTCATGATCGAGATTGCGTTCGACTGCATCTGATCCAACGCAGATACGCCTGATCACCTGAATCAACCGAATGGGGCCCGGCACAAGCCGGGCCCCATTTCGGGTTTTTAGCGCTGAGGAGGGGAACTATGGCAGCGGTGCCGCCGGGTCGAGGTTGCGCCCGGCCGTGACCACCAGCGACGCGCCGCGTTCGTCTTGAACCCAGAATGCTGCGAGGCCGTCGAGCAGACCGATGGGCTCAGCGGTAGCTGGCACCAGGGCGGCTTCGGGCAACGCGGTCGTCAGATGCTGCGACACCCGCTCGATGGGCAGCCATTGCCCGCCGGCGTCGAACGACACCGCAGACCAACCGGCCGCGTCGGCCACCATCACGGTCCACCGGTCGCTGACCCATCCCACGGCCGCAGCGGGCACGTCGACGTCTGCCCAGGTGAGGCCGTCGTTCGACATGACGGGTGCGCCTTCGAGGACAGCCAGGAACGCCGAGCCGAAGCCCGCGACCTCGCCAACGGCGGGTTCGATCTCGCTCCAGGACCCGTCGATCAGCGCCCAGCTGAAACGAACGGGGGTCGGGTCGCTGTAGGCATCGGCCCACAGGGTTCGCTCGGCAGCCGACAGTCCCAGTCGTTCCAGGTCGATATGCACGTGTTCGCCGCCCAGCAGGGCGATGACCGACTCGGCCGAGGCCCCTCGCACCGAGTAGCGGGGTATGTCGCTGCGCTCTGCAACACACTTCGGGTTTATCTGCGGCATCAGCTCGAGTCCCAACACCAACCCGGCGTTGCCGGCGGCGACGGTTGCCCGAGAGGACAGGGTCACGACGTTGGTGCCGAGCTCGACCTGGGGCCAGGGCGGCTGGACGTGCGTCCAGGTCTGTGCCGCATCGTCGGATAGGTACAGCGTGGGGGTGGCATCGGGGCCGCATGCTGCCGCGCGCTGGGGGTCGGGTCGGGCGACGGCTGCCACGAACGCCCCGCTCACGGTGAGCGACTCGACCTGTACCTGGGCGCCGCCTGGCCCGTTGCCCGAGGTCACCGGGCTCGGTTGCATGGTGACCGAGCCACCGGTCGGCTCTGTGGCTCCGGTCCAAACCACCTGGTCGACAAGGGCGTAGAGCCGATCGTCGCTCGAAAGCACGACATCGGGGTCGATCGGGCGCCCTGAGGGGTCGACCAGCAGGGCCGAGGCCCACTGGATGGTGTCGAGCCGCGGCGCGGTGGTGCTCGTGGTCGTCGGCGGACCTCCCGAGTTGCCTCCGCTGACAACACCCACCGCCACCAGCACGAACAGGCCGAGGGCCAGCACGGGCACCGCCCACGAACTCCGCGACCCACGCGGGTCGACACCGTCCGGGCCTGGGTCTTCGAGGATCAGGATGGGTCCGCGGTCGTTTACCCCCACATGTCGAACCTATCGGTACCCTGGCGGCTGTGGCAGTCCACAAGGTTTGCGGCATCGAGACCGAGTTCGGCATCCTTCATCGAAACCCCGACGGCGACAGCAATCCGGTGTCGGCGTCGTCGATGCTGATCAACGCGTTCGTCAACGACCGCCTCGACGGCCGCATCGGCTGGGATTTCGAGGACGAGTCGCCGGCCAACGACGCCAGGGGGTTCAACGAGTTCGACGCCCTGGCACCCGAGATCGAAACCCACCTGATCAACGCAGTGCTGACCAACGGGGCGCGCTACTACGTAGACCACGCCCACCCCGAGATGTCTTCGCCCGAGTGCTACGACCCGCGTGAGGCGGTGGTGTACGACGTGGCCTCCGAGCGCATCTTGCAGGCGTCGATGGCAGTCGCCGCCCGCCTGTTGCCCGCCGGCCAGGAACTGATTGTCCACAAGAACAACTCCGACGGCAAGGGCAACAGCTACGGCACCCACGAGAACTACCTGATGGATCGAAACACGCCGTTCGGGCGCATCGTGTCGAACATCACGCCGTTCTTCATCACCCGTCAGCTGTTCACCGGCAGCGGCAAGGTCGGCTCCGAGGCGCCGGGCTTGGGCATCGCAGAGGTGCCGTTCCAGCTGACCCAGCGCGCCGATTTCTTCGAAGAAGAGGTGGGGCTAGAGACCACCCTGAAGCGTCCGATCGTCAACACCCGAGACGAGCCTCATGCCAACTCGCGCCGCTATCGCCGTCTGCACGTCATAAACGCCGACGCCACCCAGGCCGAGGTCGCCACCTATCTGAAGGTCGGCACCACGGCAATTGTGTTGGCGATGATCGACGACGACGTGTTGCCCCGCGATGTGCAGTTCAGGCATCCGGTGCCGGCGATGCGACACGTCAGCTACGACCTGACCCTGACCGAGACCCACGAGATGCTGACGGGTGGTCGTATGACGGCCCTGGAGGTGCAGTGGGAGTACCTCGACCTGGCGCGCAAGTACGCCGAAGAACGCGGCCTCGACGTCGTGGGTGGCGAAGATGTGGGCCTCGACATCCTCGAGCGTTGGGAGCAGATCCTCACCGGCCTCGAAACCGACCCGATGTCGTTGGCCGGCCAGCTCGAATGGGTCGCCAAGCTTCGCCTTCTGCGCGGGTTCATGGACCGCCACGACTGTGGCTGGGACGATCCGCGTATCGCGGCGCTGGCCTTGCAATACCACGACCTGCGGCCCGACAAGAACCTGCACCAGCGGCTGGGTATGGAGCGAATAACCACCGATGCCGAGGTCGAGCACGCGGTGATGAACCCGCCCACGCGCACCCGCGCTTATTTCCGCGGGCGTTGTCTCGACAAGTTCAAAGACCAGATAGTCGCAGCCAACTGGGACTCTCTCGTGTTCGATGTGGGCACCGATCCGCTGAGGCGGGTACCGATGCTCGAGCCGCTGCGCGGAACCGAAGCACACGTGGGTAACTTGTTGGACACATGCGATTCGGTAGCCGAGCTGTTGGACCAGCTCGGGGCCTGAACAGCTAGAGAACGAGGCGGAGACCAATGGCTGAACGCGAACAGATCAGGCGCCCCGCACGTCGCGACGAACAACAAGACGTCGCCGAGGACGCCCCCGCGGCGTCCGAGCGGGGAAACGAACTG
Organism: Acidimicrobiales bacterium; assembly: GCA_020439485.1. Taxonomy (GTDB): domain Bacteria; phylum Actinomycetota; class Acidimicrobiia; order Acidimicrobiales; family Poriferisodalaceae; genus JAAETH01. The sequence goes on from JAGQSP010000191.1 coordinate 8,652, forward strand.
AAGGCCGACATCGACGACATCCTCGACGAGATCGATGATGTGCTCGAGACCAACGCCGAGGAGTTCGTGAAGAACTACGTACAAAAGGGTGGTCAATAACCCCCATGTCGATGCCCTACTTCACCCCAGGCGACGACCCGGGTCCCAACTTCGTCAGGTTGCTGGAACGCACGGGCACACAGGTGTTTCGTGAACTGCCAGGCCAGATAGACGCAGGCCACGCCACCACCGTCCTCGCGGTTCGCACCGCTCGTGGAGTTGTCATGGCCGGCGACCGCAGGGCAACTGCCGGCCACCTCATAAGCCACCGCACCATCGAGAAGGTCTTCGAGGCCGATCGTCACAGCGGCGTTGCCATCGCAGGTGCTGCGGGCCCGGCTATCGAGATGGTCAAGATCTTCCAGGTGCAGCTCGAGCACTACGAAAAGGTCGAGGGCAAGGAGCTGAGCCTCGAGGGCAAGGCCAATCAGCTGTCCGGCATGGTCAGGGGCAACCTCCCTGCCGCAATGCAGGGTTTGGCCGTGGTGCCGCTGTTCGCCGGATACGACGACCGGCGGGGCATAGGGCGCCTGTACCAGTTCGACGTCACCGGTGGCCGCTATGAAGAGCGCGACTACGCCACCAGCGGCTCTGGCAGCCTTCACGCCTCGACGGTGCTGAAGCTCGGGTTCCGCAACGACATGGACGCCGACGCAGCCATCGATCTGGCCCTTCGCGCCCTTTGGCATGCCGCCGACGAAGACTCGGCAACGGGCGGCCCAGACCCGATACGGGGCATTTACCCGATCGTGGCCACCATCGACTCGGACGGTTTCTCGAAGGTCGCCGAAGAACACGTCGCCGAGCGCGTCGCAGTGTTGACGGACGGGCTTCGAGGTGTCGACTCGCTGGGCGCCGACCAGGAAGGCGGCGACTGACATGGGCATGCCCGGCTTCTACGTTTCTCCAGAACAGCTCATCCAGGACAAGGCAGACTTTGCCCGCAAGGGCATCGCCCGAGGTCGCGCCCTGGTGGCCATGCGCTACACCGACGGCATCGCATTGGTGGCCGAGAACACCAGCGCCACACTGCGCAAGGTCAGCGAGATCTACGATCGCATCGCGTTCGGTGGTGTGGGTCGCTACAACGAGTTCGATCAGCTTCGTATCGCCGGCGTGCGTCACGCCGATCAGAAGGGGTTCGTGTACTCGCGCGAAGACGTCGATGCCAGATCGCTCGCCAACCAGTACGCCCAGATCATGGGCCAGATCTTCACCCACGAGCCCAAGCCGCTCGAGGTCGAGATCCTGGTGGCCGAGGTCGGGGTCGAAGCCGGCGACGACCGCATCTTCCACATCCTCTACGACGGCACTGTGGTCGACGAGACCGACTTTGCCGCCATCGGTGGTGATAGCGAGGCCATCCTGGCCCGCCTCGAGCAGGCCTGGTCGGCAGGTCTCGACTCGGCCGGCGCCGTCAGAGCTGCAGCATCGGTTCTGGCCGGCGAAGACCGTGCGTTGGCGGCGAGCGACCTCGAGGTCGCCCTGCTGGCCCGTGGCACTCACCGGCGCAGCTTCAAGCGGTTGTCAGATGCTGAGGTAGAGCAGCTACTGGGCTGATCGCGAACGCAGCGCGTGTTTTTGATTACGCGTTCAGTTTCGTAGCCGACTGGAAGCACCGGATCTCAGGAGGTCTGGTGCGCCCAAACGTCAAGCGCTTGTCCTCAACCTGTTTCGCCGCGTGCGCCCTTGTTGCGTCCGCCGTGTTTCCCGTCGGTTCAGCCGGGGCCGTCGAGCCCCACGTTGCCGACGAAATCGCCTCGTACGCACGCCCCGACATGGTGGTGCCCTCACCTCCAACCCCCGACTTTCGAATTGCGGTGACGTCCACCGTCGACGGGCCGTCCCAAGACACCGATGTGACCCTGCGCGGAGCCGTCGACCTGGCATCGCTGTTGGGTGGAACGGTCGAGATCGTTCTCGAACCGGGAGCCGACTATCGGCTGGGTTGCGGAACCGGCGAAGACCACAACCTCGACGGCGATCTCGACTACACCGCGTTGGGAACCTTGGTGCTTTCGGGAAACGGGGCGTCGATCAGCCCAGCGTCCGAGCTGTGCAGTCCCGACCGCCTGCTGCACGCGCCCAACGGGGGCATGGTGGTGGTCGTCGACACACATCTCAGCGGGGGCAACGGCACCGGTGACGGCGGAGCGATTCGGGCGTCGAGGGTGGCGGTCTTCGACTCGGAGCTCGTCGCAAACAGCGCGGCCGCAGGTCGCGGAGGTGCGGTATTCGCCGAAGAGTCGCTCACCATCGTGGGTTCCACCTTCACCGGCAACGAGGCACGAGCGTACGGCTCGGGCCGGCGCGGCCTGGGCGGTGCGGCGATGTCGGCGGGCACCCTGGTGGTGTTCGACTCGTTCTTCAGCGCCAATACCGCCGTATACGACGGGGGAGCGCTGGCGGTTTCGGGGTCGCCGCTCGCCGTGGTGTCCGGCTCGACGTTCGAGGCCAACGACACCTATTTTGGCCGAGGCGGCGCCCTCTTCGCCGGTGCGGGTGCCGACGTTGCAATCGTCGAGTCGGTGTTTCGCTCGAACAGGGCCAGCGCGACTACCGCTGGCGGCGGAGCGGTCTATGTCGACGGCTCGCTCGAGGTCTACGACAGCACCTTCGAGGCCAACGAGGCCGTCAGCCTTCCGGTGAGCCCCATTATCGAGATCGGTGGTGGCGGTGGCGCAATCTATTCAGAGGGCGTGTTGGCCGTGGTTTCGACCAGCTTCATCGAGAACCGATCGGGGCGTACGGGTGCCGGCGGCGCCGTCAGCCACAAGGGTTCGTTCGTTCTGATCGGTTCGATCCTGCGGGGTAACTCGGCGGGTGGGGCCGGTGGTGCGGTGTTTGCAGGCGGTGGCCGCTCCGACAACGACCACATAACGATCGACACCAGCGTGCTGACCGACAACGAATCGAGGTGGGCCGGTGGCGGGGCCTTGTTCCTGTCCAGCCCGGGCCACATCTCTGTCAGCAACAGCCGAATCTCGTCGAACCAGGCGATGCACACGGGAGCCAACGGCGGCGGGGTGCTGGTGAACGGCTCGGCGGTGATCGAGCGCACCACGGTCGACGACAACCGAGCGCACCACGCCGGCTCGGGCGGCGGGGTCCACGCCGATGTTGGTTCGAGCGTGACGCTCGACAACTCGACGGTGTCTGGTAACTGGGCCGGCTCGGGTGGCGGCGTTGGGGCAGGCACCAGCCCCAGTGGCGGCGTTCGGCTGCTGCACAGCACGATCGCCGGCAACGGCGCGCTGGTTGGTTCGAACCTGTCGGTCGGTTCCCTGCTGCAGGCAGCGGGCTCGATAGTGTCCGATCCGATCGGCCCCCAATCCTGTGCTGTCGGGCCCAGGCCGTTGAGCCTGGGAGGCAATATCGATGGTGATGGCTCTTGCGGGTTTGACGGCGCGGGCGATGTGGTCGTTGCCGACACGCCCGTCACGGCCGACCTGGCCGAGGTGGATGGCGTCGCCGTGCGCGAGCCTGTGGCGGTCGCAGCCCTCGACAATCTGCGCGGCCTTTGCGCCACGGCGGGGCTCGACCAGCTGGGCAACAAGCGAGGCGACGCCTGCGACAGCGGCGCGGTCGAGATGCCAGGCCTGCTGGCGGTCGACGACCAGATAGCTCTGCGTTCGGGGGCTGCATTCACCGTGAACCTGCTGGCCAACGACACCGTCGGTAACAAGCCGATAGTCGCCAGGTTCGTCGACATCCAACCGGCGAACGGCGTGACCATGTCGGGCAGTCCCGAGGCCTTGACCCTGAAGGTTTCGCGACGGGCCCAGCCGACCGTTCTGGGTACCTACGAGATCTGTTACCCCGACGGCGCTGGGTGCTCGAAGGCCACCTTCGCCCTTGTCGACTCGACGGCTGTCGGGTTGGGTATCGCCTCGCTGAGGGTGCCCAGCACCGGTGCAGCGGGCCTGGCCAGGTAGCCTCACCCAGATGGAGCGGCGCATCTTCGGTATCGAGAACGAATACGGCGTCACATGTACCCAACGGGGGCAGCGACGGCTGAGCCCCGACGAGGTGGCCCGCTATCTGTTTCGACGGGTCGTCTCGTGGGGTCGCAGCTCCAACGTGTTTCTCGCCAACGGTGCCCGGCTGTACCTCGACGTCGGCAGCCATCCCGAGTATGCGACGCCAGAATGCGACACCGTCTACGACGTCGTGGTTCACGACCGTGCCGGCGAGCGCATCCTCGAACAGCTGATCGTCAACGCCGAGGAGCGCCTGAACGAGGAGGGCATCCGCGGCACGATCCACCTGTTCAAGAACAACACCGACTCGGCCGGCAACTCCTATGGCTGCCACGAGAACTACATGACCAGCCGCACCGACGATTTCAGTCACTACGCCGAGGTGTTGATCCCGTTCTTCGTGACCCGCCAGATCTTCGCCGGTGCCGGCAAGGTGCTGCACACCCCACGTGGGGCCATGTACTCGATCGCCCAGCGCGCTGAGCACATCTGGGAGGGCGTATCCAGCGCCACCACACGCAGCCGGCCGATCATCAACACTCGAGACGAGCCCCATGCCGACGCCGAGCAGCATCGGCGGCTGCACGTCATCGTCGGCGACTCGAACATGTCCGAGTACACCAACTTCTTGAAGATCGGGTCCACGTCGATCCTGTTGCGGATGCTCGAAGATCCGGCGGTGGTGCTTCGAGACATGACCCTCGAGAATCCCATTCGGGCCATTCGCGAGATCAGCCACGACATCACCTGCCGGCGCAAGGTGCGCTTGGCAAACGGCCGAGAGGCCTCGGCCTTCGACATCCAGAGCGAGTACCTCAACCGGGCGCTTCGTTATGCGGCCAACCACGAACTGCACCCAAACGAGGTGCAGGCTCTCGAGATGTGGGAGCACTGCATGACCGCTATCGAGAACGATCCGTTGACCCTCGACCGTGAGGTCGACTGGGTTATCAAGTACCACCTCATCGAGAAGTATCGGGCCAAACACGGCCTCGACCTCGATTCGGCCAAGGTGGCATTGCTGGACCTGCAGTACCACGATGTCAATCAGGAACGCGGCCTGTACTACGTGCTGCAAGACCGTGGCGCGGTCGAGCGGGTCTGCAACGACGACGACATCTATCACGCGGTCGAGAATCCACCCGCGACCACCCGCGCCCGTCTGCGGGGCGAGTTCATACGAAAGGCCAAGGAGCGCAAGCGCGACTACACCGTCGATTGGGTTCACTTGAAGGTGAACGATCAGGCCCAGAGAACCGTGTTGTGCAAGGACCCGTTCAAGGCTTACGACGAGCGGGTGGAGAAGCTCATCGAGAGCTTGTGACATGGCCAGCTTCCGAACCGGCGTGGTGACCGAACTGATCTCGTTGCGTCCGGGGATGCAAAGGGTGATGGTCGACGGCAGGCCTGCCTACGCACTCACCCAGATCGTCGGCGAGTTGGCTTTGGCAGATCGGGTCGTGGTGAACACCACGGCGCTCGACAGGGGGTTGGGCACCGGCGGCAGCGATGTCGTGCACTGGAACCTGTCTCGCGACTCGCTGAGTCTTCCCGGCCCCGGCCATGTCATGTCGGTCCGGTACACGTCGGTCCAACACGATGCGGGCACGTGGGACACCGACGATGGTCCCGGGGCGGCGGATGGGCCTCACGACACCAGGTCGCTGGTGCACGGTGTTCCGGTTGTGGGGTGTGTGCTGCACAGCCATGCCATGGCGTTGTGCGCAGCGATCTGTGCCGCCCAGCCGACAGCGCGGGTTGCGTTCGTCATGAACGAAGCCGGGGCGCTGCCGCTGGCCCTATCCGATCTGCTGGCAGCTTCTGTCGAAGCGGGCACGGTTAGCGTCACGGCTTCGGTCGGCCAGGCATTCGGCGGTGCGGTCGAGGCGGTCACAACCCCATCTGCTGTTGCCGGCTGCGTGCATGCAGGGGCAAATGTGGTGGTGCTGGGTCCTGGCCCCGGCCATGTCGGAACCGCCGACCCGCTGGCGTTCAGTGGCCTGTCGCTGGTGGGCGACCTCGATCTGTTGCGTGCTGTCGGCTGTCGCACCGCTCTGGCCCTCAGATGGTCCAGCGCAGATCTGCGCGACCGGCACCGTGGCCTTTCGCACCACAGCGCGACCCTTCTTGAGTTGATGGCCCGCGATCACGAGGTGCCTGTGCCAGATGCCGACTTCGCTGCGGCGGTCGAAGCGGTCGTTGCGAGCGCAGGCGCCGGTAGCTCACCGGTGATATCCGACCCCGTCGACGTAGCCGCAGCTTGTAGTGCATTCGGCCTCGAGGTCTCGACCATGGGACGCGCGCTCGCCGACGACCGAGGGGCACTGTCGGCAATAGGTGCTGCGGCGCGGTGGGCTGCGGGGCTTTCCTCGAAGGTTTCAGGGTCGACCTACAACGGGTGAATTGGCTGACGACCGACCTCTCCAGCACCTTGCGGCTCCTGTAGGCTCGGCGCTCAGTGACCTCCACCGACGCCGACAACGCCGAATCAGCCTCGGCTCCGTCGTACTTCGATGTCTCGGCAGAGTGGAATGGCCACGAGGATGACATCTTCGAGGACACTCCCGAGCTCGAAGAGGGCCGGTCTGCGTTGCGCCAGACGCTCGAGTGGGGTGCGGTCATCATCGGTGCACTCATTGCCGCGCTGGTAATCAAGACTTTTCTGTTCCAGGCGTTTTTCATCCCGTCGAGCTCGATGGAGCAGACGCTGCAGATAAACGACCGGGTCCTCGTGAACAAGATCGCCTACCAGTACGGGGACATCTCGCGAGGCGACGTGATCGTGTTCCATCGTCCGCCGGCCGCCGCCCCCAGCGACACAGACGAGTTCATCAAGCGGGTTATTGGCCTGCCGGGCGACACGCTCGAGGGCATCGACGGGGTCGTTTACGTCAACGGCGAGGCGATCGACGAGCCGTACATCGACCCCGGTGATCTCACTTACAACCTCCCGGTCACCGTTGTACCCGAGGGCCATCTGTGGGTCATGGGCGACAACCGCAACAACTCCCAGGACAGTCGGTACTTCGGACCGATCTCTCAGGACTTGGTCGTCGGCAAGGCCTTCTTGATCGTGTGGCCGCCCGGGTCGATCGGAAGCCTGTAACCCTCTCGCCGCGTGGCGCC